>JAFYJP010000167.1 GCA_017538085.1 Bacteroidales bacterium
ACTGGCATTCGGTGAAGGCGTACAGCCCGTCAATGGTTTTATCTGGACTGACACCTGATGCGAGTTGTATGATTATTTCGACGTTGCTTGCAGTGTTGTCGTCAATTTTTTTGATTTTGATTTTTCCCTTGTTGTTGGCATCGACGATGCTGTCTATCAGTTTGTCGGTTGTGGTGCCCCAAGGTATTTCGGTAATGACGAGAGTCCTGTTGTCGAGTTTGGATATTTTGGCACGGGTTTTCAGTTTGCCTCCGCGTTTGCCGTCGTTGTATTTTGAGACATCGATTTTGCCTCCGGTAGGGAAGTCGGGATATAGGACGAAGTCTTCTTTTTTCAGATAAGCTATGGAAGCGTTGATGAGTTCGTTGAAGTTGTGAGGCATGATGTCGCAGGCGAGACCTACTGCAATGCCCTTTGCGCCTTGTGCGAGCAGTAGCGGAAACTTCACAGGCAGTGTTACTGGCTCCTGGTTTCTTCCATCGTAAGATGGTACCCATTCAGTGGTTTTTGGATTGAACACCACTTCCTTTGCAAAAGGAGTGAGGCGGGCTTCGATGTAACGCGGAGCTGCTGCACCGTCTCCTGTGAGAATATTGCCCCAGTTTCCCTGAGTGTCAATGAGCAACTCCTTCTGTCCGAGCTGGACTATCGCATTGCCAATGGCGGCATCACCATGAGGGTGGTATTTCATGGTGTTGCCCACAATGTTGGCCACCTTGTTATACCTTCCGTCATCCAGTTCATACATTGAGTGGAGAATGCGCCTCTGTACCGGCTTCAATCCGTCAATTACCTCTGGCACTGCCCTGTCGAGAATCACGTACGAGGCGTAATCAAGAAACCAGTTTTCGTACATGTCGGCTATGTGCAGCGTTTTCTGAGTCTTTTCTTCTTTGTTTTGTTCTTCCTGTTCCATCTGTCAATTTTGGTTCTGCAAAAATAATCAAATCATGACGAATGAGCACCATATTATATTTTAAATAATCTCAACAGCACCATTTCACAAATCAAGAGACATAGTGCTATTATCAGGAATGTTTTCCACAATTCTTTGTTGTTGAGAGTTGAAGCAAGCGTCTTCTCGAAATCCTTGTTGTCGGCCTGAATTATTGAAACATCTTCCGCCCCGTCTATCAACTTTTCAATATCATCCTTGGTGTAAAAATTCAGCTCGGATTCTTCCCTGTCATTGTTGACAGAGAAACCATCGACTACTTTGGAATTGCTGATTACTGAATAGTTTCCGGCAACAGGTTCGTTGAAACTGCCGAGTATTGCGTATGTTTTGCCATTGATGTTTTCAAAGGAATAGTCGTTGTAAGTGGAGTCCTCCGAACAACTTAGAATTAAATTCTCCAGATTTGTATTTGGAACCGAAAGCGGTATCATTTTCTCTGACGATGTGTAGTTCAAGTTGTTGGCAGTCTGTCCGTAAAGGACTATCCTATACATGATAGGAACAAACAATGCGTTGAACTGTAAGTCCGAATAGTCACTGTTGAGTATTGTAGTGAGAATGAATGCGTTACCGCTGCCTGATGATGACCGGCTGAGAATTGAGGAACGTGGATCCGTGAGCCTGATGAGAGGTGTTGAAGCCGGCATAATAGGATAGTAACTCTTTATGGTTGGAAGCTCTATGTTGTCTTTGACCGGGTCGGGAGTGTCTGAAAATACACCGTCAAAAAACGATGACGTAAACGCAAAACTGACGTTTTTGTCCTCTGTAGGTAGCATTTCCGATATTTTTCCGCAGTTTATCATTGGTAGGAAATCATTGTATGATTGAAGGTCAATGATTTCCGGAGCAAGAATCAGACAGTTTTTGCCGCTGTTTATGAAATTGACGATTTCATTGCTGATGCCGCTTGAAATGGATTCAATATTGTCAAGAATGATTAAATCATAATCGCCAAATTCATCATATCTTATTGACTTGTAGTTGGTTGTTTTGAATTGGAAAAGCGAGTCGTTGCCGAACAACGCTTTTATGTATTTGTTAGGCTGTCCGCTGTTGATGTCAAGAATCTTTATGTTGTCGTTAATTCTGTAAGTAAAGAAAAATTTGTTGTCGAAAGTTATGGGTCTGTCATCGATTTCAACGAATCCGTGCTTGAATCCCGGTTCATTGTCAGGGAAAAACAGCGAAATTGTCTGGGATGATTTTCCTGGAAAGTTGAATGTTGAGGATGATATCAGTTTTCCTGACAGAAGCAGATTAACCGGAACTTTGTCATAATCGGCTGCAGATTCGTTGACAATGTTGATGTTTATTTTGTGTAATTCGTTGATTAGGTTAACGGGGGTTTCGAAGGATGCATCGGAAATGTTGAGGTTATCGCTCATGTCATTTGCGAGAGGAATCAGCAAAGTCTTGTGATTCAGCTGTTTGAATCCGTTTGTGTCTATATTGTATTTCTGGAAATCTGACAGATAGTAGTTGGTTACTGTGAAATCTGTTGTTTCATCGGTATTGGTGTTGAATGACGAGATTATTGACTTTGAGTTTCTTTTGTTGAATGAGGTTTCAATCTGATTGACTGCAGTTATTGCATCGTCTTTGTTTAGCAGCGGTGGATTTGCCGGTGAGTTGTTGGAGAAGATTCTGTACAGGCTGTTGTCATCGTAGAAGTAAATGATTTGTTTTGCGCGGTTTTTTGCATCGTCTGACAAGGTCAGAGAGCCGTTTTTGCCTTCCATGCTCGGCGAGTTGTCAATGTATATGTTGATCAGGTTGCTGCCGGAAGTGTTTATTCCGTTGTCTTTGGGTATGTATGGGCATGCAAATACAAAGACAAGGGCGATGATGGCCAATATCCTTAAACACAATATAATAAGCTGTTTCAGCCGTGACACTTTTCTGCGTTCGACATTAAGTTCCTTCAACAAGTCAACGTTGGTGAAATAGGTGTTTTTCAGTTTTCTGAACTGAAATATATGTACAATGATAGGTATCAGTATGGCTGATAAAGCCCATAAATAATTAGGATTTGCAAACTGCATCTTTTGTTTTGTTTGTTGTGTTAATCAGTCTTTAAGGCTGTTTCAATGCTGTTAAGAAGAGTATCAATTCCGGATTTCCTCTCGGCGGAGGTTGGAATTATTTCCGGTTTGTTGGAACCGGATGTTTCACCTCTGCCGTTAAACAATTTTGTCAGCGACTTCTGAAATGATGCTACACTGTTGTCAACGGCGGCATTGGATAACTTGTCGCATTTGGTCAGCACAAAGGCAACCGGCAGGTTGAGGTCAAGGACATTGTCAATGAATATTGAATCTATTTTCATCATCTCGTGTCGGGAATCGAGGAGTATGAACAGTTTTCTCAGTTGTTTCCGGTTGATTATATACGATGAAATCATCCGTTCGATTTTGTTTCTTTCACTCTGTGGCACTTTAGCAAAGCCATATCCGGGAAGATCGACGATATACCATTCTTTGTTGATGAGGAAATGATTTATTAGTC
>JAFYJP010000016.1 GCA_017538085.1 Bacteroidales bacterium
ATCGCCTTCCATGACAGGGATGTCCGAAAATGCCTTGTGGATGTCAGCTATCAACTCTTTTTGAACATGTTCCATAATGCTGTCATCCTTGAAGCGCGTGGTGAAATTGGTCAAGTCGAGGAAAATGACAGGGTATTTGTTCAAATGCTTCTCAAACGACGGGTCTGAGGCAATTTCAAGGTCAGTGAAAAGGCTGCGCGAGTCGCACGAGTAGTCGTAGTAGGCACACAGCATCTTGGCCGCCACCGACTTTCCGAAACGACGGCTGCGTGACACGCAACTGAAACTGCGCTCTGTGAAAAGCGTGCCGTTGACAATTGAAATCAGCCCCGACTTGTCAACGTATTCACTGTTCCTTACTCTCTGGAATCCAGCATTGCCGATATTGATGTATGCTCCCATGATGTTTTTGATTTTGGGGCAAAGGTAGAAATAATTTAGGAATTACCGAAGTCAGGCAATATCTTTTTCAACCAATAACGAAAATTTTAAAATTATTTGTTACCTTTGCTACCGCTAACAAACACGTTTTTTCACTGCCTTCCAGGAAGTAAAAAATATAGAAAATACAATATTAAATATCCAACAAATATCTAATATAATAAATGAGATTAAATAATTTACAACTGAAAAAGGCATTGAGTGCCGTCTTGTTTTTCGTGCTGTTAAATGCAGTTGGGATGACGAATGCTTTATACGACTGTAGTAAATTCACTGGGAACTTGGTTATCCCCAATTCCGTGACCACGATTAGTAACAATGCTTTCATAAGCGGCTCTTAGACTGTTGTCAGACTTGTTTCTCCTGTTATGAATATCGATGGTGCTGTTGACCCTGTTCTGTCTTTCTGGCATACCCAGTCTGTTCACAATGGTAATCAGGACAGATTAAGAGTTTATTACAAAAATGCTACAGACGGTGAAGGGCAACTGCTTGCAACTTACCAATACAGTGTGGCTTCATGGAAAAACAGAACAAATTGTAAATCAATAGTATAATTTTTTTAACTAATCATAATTTATAAAATTGAAGAAAATTTTATTGAGTTTGTTTCTGGTTGCATGTTATTTTGTAGGCATGAGCCAGTGTAATTCTCCAAGAGACTTGCAGGGGACTACAACAAAGAACAAAGTTGTCCTTTCATGGACTGCTCCTGCTCAGCAGAGTGATGAAGAAATTCTTACATGGAGTGGTACTGAATTAAGTTCAGGTATCGGTCTTGGTAGTCTTACCGAATTTAATTGTCTTCACAAGTTTCTTGCAAGTGAACTCAGCAATTATGTGGGCTGGCAAGTTACAAAGATTGCTTTCACTCCTTATCAGAGTGGAACATTTACTGTGAAAGTATGGAAGGGAACAGGTGCAAATCCAAGTGGCAATCCAATGTTGACACAGAGTGTTCCAAATCCATCATTGCAATCAATGAATGTCATTGTTCTGACAAGCCCATTTACAATTGAGGCAAATCAGACTTATTGGTTCGGTTATGGTGCTGCAGCTCCAAGTTCAGCAGAATATCCTGCAGGTACTGATGCAGGTCCTGCTGTTTCCGGTAAGGGTGATATTGTAGGTTTTGGAAGTAGCTGGACAACTCTTACCGCCAATGATCTCGACTATAACTTCATCATTCAGACTACAGTTGTAAATGCCAAAGGTGAAGAAAAAGTGTTAGCAATTGATAAAGGTGGTACTGTAGCATCATACAATGTTTATCGTAATGGAAGCAAGATTGGCAACACAGTGGCTGAAACATATACCGATACTGGTCTTGAAATGGAAACCACTTACAACTATTGTGTGGAAGCTGTATGGACAGACGGTTGTGTCTCAGAGCAGGTTTGTGGCGATTTCACAACTCAGGGCTTGACATGTACACCTCCTGAAACAGTTACTGTTTCAACAACTCTGGATGCAATGAACATTTCATGGACTGCACCTTATATTCCAAGTTCTGAAGAGTGGCTTACTTGGGCTGGAGAACCAGACTTTGGCAATGGTATTGGTACCGGTTCTGCTACAACATTCTCAGTGGCACACCGTTTCCAGGTTGCTGAAATAGCTCCTTACGCAGGCTATGAACTTACTAAGGTGAGATTCTCTCCTTGTGAATCTGCTTGCACTTATACAGTTAGAGTATGGGTTGGCGGTACCAGTGGCACAAATCCTGGCACTATGGTTGTTAACCAGTTAGTTCCTGCAGAAGAAATAACACTTAATGCATGGAATGAAATTACTCTTGACAATCCTGTATCAATCACAGGTGCTGAAGAAGTATGGTTTGGCTATTATGTCAATACAACTACAGGATATCCTGCAGGCGTTGACAGCGGACCAGCTGTTACCGGCAAGGGCGACCTTATGCATTTTGGCGGAAGCTGGACGACTTTGTATGACTTAGGACTTGACTACAACTGGTCAATTCAGGGTTTCGTTCAAAATGATGGCAAGGGTGTTTATTTGAATAGCCCTGTTACTTCAAATGATGAAACAAAGGGTAACATTGAAGACCTCAGAGCAGCACATACTCGTATCTTCAGAGCAGCTCCTGTTAAAGGTTACAGAGATGCCGTTGCATCATATAACATTTATGTTGACGGTGATTTAATGGGAAGTGTTAATGGCAATACATTTGAATATTCCATTGATGGTTTCGAAGATGGTAAATACGATGTTTGTGTAACTGCCCTTTATGACAATGGCTGTGAATCACTCCCAACATGTGCAAATACTGAAATAGTTACATCATGCTGGCCTGCAAACAACCTTGAAGCTACTATCCTTGCAAAGAAGAATGTTAAGCTGACATGGTCAGAACCTATCGACCCATTTGCTCCTACAACATGGATTTCATGGTCATCATCTCAGGCTGGAAGCAATTCCATAGGTACAGGCAGTGCATCTGATTTCTGCTGTGCTCATCGTTTTGAACCTGAGGATATCGCTGAATATGACGGCATGAATATAGTTGCAATCAACTTCGTTCCTGGTGTTGCAGGTGACCAATGCGATTACTATATCAGAGTTTGGGTTGGCGGTAACGAGACCGGTCCAGATGAATTGGTATATGACCAGGCTGTGGACGGCAGTACGATAGTTACTAAGGCATGGAACCTTGTATATCTTGACACTCCTGTCACAATCGATGCAAGAGAAGAATTGTGGATTGGTTACAGATGTAATACAACAACAGGTCATCCGGGTGGCTGCGATGATGGTCCAAGAGTTGACTATAAGGGCAACATGATGTATTTCGGCGGTGAATGGATGACAATGTGGGATGCCGGCGGCGGTTCACAAGCTAACCTTGACTATAACTGGTCAATCCAGGGCGGTCTTGCAGATGCTCAGGGTAAAATCCACTTTATGAGTCCTATTGCTGATAATATGAATGCTTCTCCAGTAAATGTCACTTTCTCAGCTGCTCCAATGCAGGAAAGCGGCGTTAAGATGCCTGCTTTCGACCACTATCTCGTTTATCGTGACGGTGAAATGATTGAGAATACACAGTCTAAAACATTTACTGATACAAACCGCCCCAATGGCACATATTTGTATGAAGTAACTGCAGTTTACGTAAATGGATGTGAATCTGATCCTATCTCTGTTGAAGTATATGTTGAAGGTGATGATATTATTACCATCACGGCAACAGCTGAACCTGCCGAAGGTGGAATGGCGGATATCACCTTGCTTAAAGATTGTTTTGAGGAGTACACCGTAGGCGGCAAGATAGCTACCGAAGCCATTGCCGCCGGCCACGAATGGTGGACCACTTGGACAAATGCTCCCGGAAGTGCAGAAGATGGCATTGTTGCCGACTTTGACGGTAACCAATGTGCCCACTTCATTTACGGCAACGACCAAGTGCTGCTCCTCGGTAACCAAACTGGCGGCACCTTCACCTGCAGCTTCGACATGTACATCCCCAACGGAAAGGATGCCTACAACAATGTCCTCCACGCTTTTGCCGGCTCTGGTAGCGAATGGGCTACCGAGGTTTACTTCAAGCATTCCTCAAACGGCACCACGATCAAAGCCGGTGGTGTCAACTACAACTTCGACTGCCCCTACAATGCATGGTTCAATGTGAAATATGACATCGACCTCGACAACGACCAAGCGACCTTCTTCATTGACGATGTGGCTGTTTGCACTTGGCAGTTCAGCCTGCAGGCTAATGGTTCCACCGGTACCCGCCAGCTTGCCGCTATGGATTTCTATCCTCCAACCAGCACCGCTGTGTCCGAGTATTATGTTGACAATGTCATTTTTAAAAAGGTGGGCAATGGCACATTCAGCCACGGCGAAACCTGCACCTTGACGGCCACAGCCAACACAGGCTACACCTTCACAAACTGGACGGAGAACGGGACGGTGGTCTCGACTTCAAAAACTTATTCATTTGTCGTCACCGGAGATCGTAACCTCGTTGCAAACTTCGCACAATTTGAAGGCAACTATTTGTCAATCGGCAATTACAATGGTGTTTATAATCAAACAATTACCGCAGGTGTCAATTTGGACAACGGTGATGAAGTTGCCGGTTTGCAGGTGGATATTCCTTTGGGTGATAATTTTACATACGTTGAAGGTACGATTGCCTTGACCGACAGAGCTACAGCCAACCATGTAATCTATGCCGGAATGATAAACCACGTTTTACGTGTCATTGTTTATTCATTGCCTTCAACCCCATTCATCGGAACCACAGGTGAAATCTTTACATTCGGTCTCACATTAGGCACTGAAGCAGGTATATTCCCATTACCTGTTGAAAATGCTATCCTTTCAGACTTAAACGGTATTTCACTGCCTGTTGAAGTAAGCAATGGTAGCGTAACTGTTGTTGAACCTGAAATGTTTGAAATTACAGCAACTGCAGCTCCTGCAGAAGGCGGAACTGTGACAGGTGCCGGAACCTATCTTGAAGGCACCACGGCCACACTGACTGCAACAGCAATCG
>JAFYJP010000168.1 GCA_017538085.1 Bacteroidales bacterium
CCTTCAAAGGATGTTAAGGTGAAAAAAGGAGAGAAGACAGTTCTCATTCAGGCCGACATTGATTGCAACAACTGCAAGGCAAAGATTGAAAAGAATATGGCGTTTGTAAAAGGCGTTCAGGATGTCAAGGCAGATGTCAGCACGCATTTGATTACAGTGGTATATGACCCTGCAAAGATTAAGGAAGCCGATATTCTCAAGGAAGTCAAGAAACTTGGAATGGGTGGTACAATTGTAAAGGAAGGAGAAAAAATATCATTGGATAAAAACGCAACAACTACTGCTGCTCCTTCAACATCGAACAAGCCTGCTACAACAGCAACCAAGGCCACGTCTTCAGCATGCTGTTCTGAAAAGAAGAGCAGTTCAACCGCTCCCGAGACAAAGTAACATTGAAAGAGCCTTCTTCCGGGATCGAACCGGAGACCTATTCATTACGAATGAATTGCTCTGCCAGCTGAGCTAAGAAGGCTTTTTTATTTCGACTGCAAAGATAATCTAATTTTTCATATTATAACATTTTCAGAAAATTGACTTCCTGCTGGGTCAGAAATCTCCAAGAACCCCGTGGGAGGTCTTTTTTTGTAAGCCCGGCATATAGTGTCCTGTCAAGTTTAACCACAGTGTATCCCAAAGATTCGAAAATTCTTCTTACGATGTGGTTGCGTCCCGAATGGATTTCAACACCTATTTCTTTTTTGTCGTTGGGGTCAGCGTATGCTATGGAGTCAACCTTTATGTAGCCGTCGTCAAGTTCGATACCGTTTGCTATTGTTTCTAAGTCGGCTCTTGTGAGAGACTTGTCGAGAACAACATGATAGACTTTGGTAATGTTGCCTTTTGGATGCATCAGCTTATTGGCGAGTTCCCCGTCATTGGTGAAGAGCAGCAGTCCTGATGTTTTTCTGTCAAGACGACCTACCGGAAATAGTCTTTCCCTGCATGCGCCATCGATAAGCTGCAGGACAGTATTGCGCTTTTGCGGGTCATCCATTGTGGTTATATAGCCCTTTGGCTTGTTGAGGAGCAGATATTTCAGCTTTTCGTTGTGCAGGGTCTCATTGCCTATTTGCACTTTGTCGGTCCTGTTTATTTTGGTGCCAAGAACATCTACCACTATGCCGTTAACTTTGACGCTTCCTGATGAAATCAAGTCATCGGCTTCTCTTCTTGAGCAGTAACCGGAATCAGAGATGAATTTGTTGAGACGTATCATACCGTCATCTTCTCTGGTTATCTTTGGACCATAGCTAAACTTTTCGGCATCTGATGAATCATCATGGATGTATTTGCGTGCGCTGCTGAAACGCTGAGGGCGGTTTCTATAGTCTTCGCCGTCACGTCTTGGTCTGCTGCTGCGATTGTTGTATCTGCTTTTGCGGTCTTCGTCACGTTCCCCTACGTGTTCATTGCGATTATAGCGTTGGTGACGGTTGTCATTATTGTATCTTCTGCCGCGTTCATCATCATTTTCATCATGGTTGTATCTGGAACGGCGACCGTATCTGTTGTCGCTGTCTTCACGGTTTTCATTGTCGTTTCTGCTGTAGAATGACTTGCGGCCGTTGTGCTCATCATCATGATATCTGCGGGGACGCCCGTTGTTGTCATCATCATCGCGGTATCTGCGAGGACGTTCATCATCGTGATATCTTTGTGGTCTGTCGTCGCGCTCTTCATTATTGTAATGGTGCGAATGCTTGTCGCGTCTTGTGTGGCTGTATTCTTTATTGAATCTGCGTTTTGGCTTGTATTCAATACCATTTTCCTCTATCGAAAAATCGTCTGATGACAAAATGGTGTCATTTCTGCGTGAATGTTCACGTCTTTCTTCATGGTTTCGGCTATCACTAGCGGAATCTTCATTAACTTCTTCTATACTTTTTGCAAACTTCTGCTGCAAAGAGTTCATCTTTTCTTCTTTCATTTATCAAAAATTTTGCAAAAGTAGTAAAAAATCTCTGCTTTAGAGGATTTTTTTGTACTTTTGTAATTTCTATCCTTTATATGATGAAGAAAAGACTGTTTATATTTTGTACTTTATTTCTGACTTTGATGTCGGTCACAAATATCGCTTCATGTCAGCAAAAGGTGTTGGCGGTTGATTCAACATTCATACAGTTTTCCGGAATCGTGGTAATGGCTGACAGTCTGAATGCTGTTCCGTTTGCGACCATTATTCTGACTAACAGCCGGACGGGATATAAGTACGGTACCATATCCGACCTTGGCGGTTTCTTTTCTTTTGTTGCTCAACGCGGTGATACTGTTGATTTCACGTCCGTTGGCTTTAAGCCTGCAACATACGTGATTCCAGATACAATAAGGAATGACAGGTATTCTCTTTTTCAATTGATGTTTAGAGATACTATTTTCCTCGAAGAAACCGTTATCTATCCGTGGCCTTCGAAGGAAGAGTTCGCTGATGCCTTTGTTCACATGGATATTCCTGACGATGATATAACAATAGGATTGAAAAATCTTGAAAAAGCGGGACTGAGTTCGGCTTATAAGTTGTATGCCAATGACGGGTCTGCCAATTACAAGTATTACATAAACCAGCAGACCGACAAATATTATAAGATGGGCTCTGTTCCAACCAATCCTTTGCTGAATGTCTTTGCCTGGATGCAGTTTTTCAAAGCATGGAAGTCGGGCGCTTTCAAAGTTGACAAGGAAGAACAGAAGGCTTTGAAAGAACAGAAGAAGAAGGACATCCAAAGATGGGACTATGATGAATGGATTGAAAAATAGCAGATTCTGCACTTTGATTTTCCTGTGCCTGTTTGTGTGTTGCCGCCTCCAGGCTCAACAAGGTACAATCTACGGCAGGATTACCGACAATGGCAAACCGCTTCAGCTTGTCAATGTGGTGTGTGCGGAAAATGGCACAACGGGCACAACAACTGACGAAAAAGGCTATTATGAATTGTCACTGCCCGCAGACACCACTATTCAGGTAGTCGCTTCCTTCATAGGATATAAAAACGCTTATATCAATGTGAAATTGAAACCCGGCGAATCAAAGAAGTTCGATATTCACATGGTCGTTTCTTCACAAGACCTGGAAACTATTGTCATTGAAGACGAAACTATCCGAAACACCACTTTCGACCGCATTAATGCTAAGGCTGCCTTGATGATACCAAATGCATCAAATGATATCGGTGCGGTGATAAAAACTTTGCCCGGCGTTTCATCCGTCAATGAGCTGAGTTCACAGTATTCTGTCCGAGGCGGCAATTTCGATGAGAATATCATATATGTCAATGGTATCGAAGTCTTCAAGCCGTTTCTTACACGCTCCGGACAACAGGAGGGATTGAGCTTCGTCAATTCCGACTTGATATCGTCAATATCATTTTCTGCCGGCGGTTTTGAACCTAAATATGGCGACAAGATGTCATCAGTACTGGATATTACCTATCGTAAGCCAACCGAATTTCACGCTTCTCTGTCCTTAGGTCTGCTGGCTTCCTCCATTCATGTGGAAGATAAATTGGATAACTTCACCTATCTTGTGGGATTCCGTTATAAATCAAATGCTTATCTGATTAATACTATGGATACCAAGGGTGATTATAACCCGACTTACACTGATTTTCAGACTTTGCTGACGTATTCGGTTTCTCCTAAATTGGAAATTTCCCTCCTCGGAAATTATTCCGGCAACAAATACAGTTATGTTCCGCAGTCAAGAGAAACCACTTTTGGTTCACTTATGGAATCATACAGGATGTATATGTATATGGAAGGTAATGAAAACGATGTCTTCAGAAATGGCATGGCGGCATTGTCGTTGTTATACAAACCACAGAAAATCAGCAATATAAGTCTTACCTTTTCGGGATACAAGAGCACTGAAAGCGAGTATTATGATGTGTTGAGTGAATATTGGATAGGGAAACTCGACAACAATATGGGTTCCGATGATTATGGCAATGTGGTCGAGAGCATGGGTGTCGGCACGTTCCTGTCACATGCGCGCAATAAATATAAGTCACAATTCTATACTGCAGACACCAAATATTCAACTGTTTATGGCAATCATAATCTGTCTTTTGGCGCACAGTATCGTTATGAGTCGGTTTATGATGTGCTGAGCGAATGGGAACTCGTTGATTCTGCGGGATATACTATTCCAACGACACCTGACTCAATAGGTTTTACTGACCCTTCACAACAGCCTGAATTTATTTTATTAATGTATTCTTCAGCCAATGCAAAGAACACACTTAACTGTCATAGGGCATCTGCATACGCTCAGGATATGTGGTCGTTTGAACTTCCTTCGGTCAACATGAATCTTACATACGGACTGAGATTTTCGTATTGGAGTGTCAATAAGGAGTTTAATGTAAGTCCGCGTCTGACTTTTTCTTTGATTCCGAAGAAATGGAGTAAGGATGTGCTTTTCAGATTTTCAACGGGATATTATTTCCAACAGCCTTCCTATCGTGAAATGCGAGACGAAAATGGTGTCCTGCATACCGATATTAAATCACAGAAGTCCATCCATTTTGTCGCCGGATGCGACTGGAATCTCAGAATTTGGAACCGCCCGTTCAAGTTTGTAACAGAAGCATACTATAAACTTTTGGATGATTTGATTCCATATACTATTGATAATGTGCTGATTCAATATTATCCTGACATGCTTGCCGAAGGTTATGCAACCGGCATAGATGTCAAATTAACCGGCGAAATGGTAAAGGGAGTCGATTCCTGGGTTAGCGTTTCACTTATGAAAACCATGGAACGCCAAATCGACAGTGTCGGAAATGTCATCAGTGACTATTATCCGCGTCCTACCGACCAGCGGTTTATGTTTTCATTGTTTTTGCAGGATTATGTCCCCAATTATCCTCACATAAAAATGCAGCTGAATCTGACGTATGGCACCGGTCTGCCGGCAATGCCGCCAAACAAGCGCCCTTTGTCATCGGCCAATACCCGCCGTTATCCTTCTTATCTTCGTGCCGACCTCGGCCTTTCTTGGCAGATAGTCAGCGATAAGGTTAAAACACACACTTTCCTCGATGCATTAAGCGATATGTCGCTGACAGTAGAAGTGCTGAACGTTCTTGACAAATACAACACCATTTCATATACATGGGTGACTGATATCAGAGGATATCAATGTGGAGTGCCTGATTATCTGACTCTTAGGGCTATTAATATAAAATTGTCTTTAAAATATTAAGAGATGAGCATACTTATCAAAAATGTATTATTGTACAATATAATAACTGATATACTGATAGAAGGCAATAAGATTAAAACCATTGCACCCAATATCAATGTTGTTGCTGACAAGGTTATAGACGGTACTGAAAAAGCCGCCGTTCCGGGATTTGTCAATTGCCACACACATGCTGGAATGACAGTTTTCAGAGGTTTTGGCGATGATATGGAACTTGAACCGTGGCTGTCGGACAAGATTTGGCCATACGAAGCCAAACTGACCAGCGAAATAGTCTATCATGCCATGAAACTTGCCTGTCTTGAGATGATAAAGACTGGCACGACTTGTTTCAACGATATGTATTGGAATCTCTCAGCCGGTAGGGAAGCTGCTGAGGAAATGGGTATCCGCTCCTTTCAGGGCAAGGTAATCCTCGATTCCGACCACACAAAGACTTTCAATGAAACAGTCCATGAAGTGGAAAATTCATTCAACAAATATCAGAATACGGAATTGACAACTTTCACACTTGCACCCCATGCTGTTTATACCGTTTCAACACGTATCCTCGAATGGTTGAGGGATTTTTCCAAAGCCAACGACTTGCTTGTTCACATGCATTTGGCTGAAACGCCCTTAGAATGCGATAATTGCAAAAAACAATATGGTGTTACGCCTGTCAGATATCTCAACAAAATCGGCCTTCTGTCACCTCGTCTTATCATAGCCCATTGTCTGTGGCTTGACGATGAGGAAATGCAGATGCTTGCCGACAATGATGTCAAGATAGTCCATAACCCGAATTCCAATTTGAAACTTGCATCCGGATACCATTTCAAATATCATGAGATGAAGGATAAAGGACTTACTGTGGGGTTGGGGACTGATGGCGTAAGCTCCTCAAACAACCTTGATATGACTGAGACCATGAAGGTTGCGTCTTTCATCGGAAAGGCTTGGCGTGATGATCCTACCGCCTGCAGTGCTGCTGACATGTTTAAGTGTGCAACTCATAACGGTGGCATAATCCTGAACAAGCAGCTTGGAGAAATCAAGGAAGGTTATCTCGCTGATATTGTGCTGTTTGATTTACATACCCCCGCATTCACACCTAATTACAATCTCATTTCCAACATTGTATATTCGGGCAATGGCAACGATGTCGATACTGTGATATGCAACGGCAAGGTGCTAATGGAAAACAGAAAGGTCGAAAATGAGGATGAGATTCTGAGAAACGGCAATATATATGCTCATAAATTAGTGGATGATGCTACTGAATAAGAAGATATTATTCTTTTTTATATTATTTGCACCCATGATGTTATGGTCACAGGACTATAAGGTTTTCCGTGGAATTCTGAAGGATTCTGAAACCGGATATCCAATAAGGGATGTTCATGCTTACAGCACTTCACATCATGCCGATGTCTCGGATTTCAATGGATATTTTGAACTATATGTGTCTGATAATGATACAATTCATCTGTCATCGGTAAATTATGGGAAAAGCGATATTTACGTGGCTTCCTGCGGTCAGTATTACGATAAGGTCCTGGTATTTGAGCTGAAACCTGTTGTGTATGTCCTCCATGAAGTCGTGGTTCCTCTTACCCAGTCTGTTGTGATTCTTCCTGTGGAAAAAAAGGAGAAGGTTGATGTTCAAGGTGTTGAAAAGGGTACGCAGGAACTCCCGAAAGTGAAACTTGATGACAATGTGGACCTCGTATGGAAACGGGAAACATACACGCAAGGACTCGACTATTTCGGAATGGGTATTACCATCAAAGGCTTTATAAGCGGTCTTTTCAAGTCCAATGAAAACAAATCCGAAAAGAAAATCGAAGAACTTGAGAAAATTGAAAAAGGTACCGAAACCTTTAATAATTATATCCGTTCTGCCGACTTCAAAAACGTCATGACTAATGATTATGGACTGACGGAGGATGAATACGTTGACTTTGTGAATTATTTTCAGAAAAATGCAGGCAGCATCAGAAAATCGACCAATGAATATGATATTCTGAAATCTGCTGTGGAAAAGGTGTCTTCTTTTAAAAACAAATAAGTACTATGAAAAAAATTTTATCGTTTCTGTTATTATTCTTATTATCCTTTGTGATTTCCGC
The DNA here is from genome assembly GCA_017538085.1 of Bacteroidales bacterium. GTDB lineage: Bacteria > Bacteroidota > Bacteroidia > Bacteroidales > BM520 > RGIG7150. Next base: position 7,315 of record JAFYJP010000168.1, read on the forward strand.
CCAGACAATTGAAGTTTCGGAAGAGCAGTCAGGTATATGGGATGCTGATACAGTTTTAGTGGTTGATGATGTCACTGTACCTAAGGGCATGTCGCTGACTATAGTTGAAGGAGCCAAGGTGATTTTCGACGGTTATTTCAAGATAATCGTTGAAGGTGATTTGTCTGCTGTTGGAACTGAATATGAACACATCGTCTTTACGGTGACAGATACCACGAACTTTCATGATATACATCGTTTCGATGGCGGATGGGCAGGCATCACCTTTTCGGAGTGTACCGGGCCTATTGTACTCGAATATTGCGATTTCAGCTACGGCAAAATCATTGAAGACCCTTATTATGGCGGTGCTGTCAGATTTTTCGGAGTTGAAGATGTCACCATTGGACACTGCAGATTCACATCCAATCTGACATTATTTAAAGGTGGTGCATTGTATGCCGAACATTCCAATTTTATTATTAATGACTGTGAGGTTGACGGTAATCTTGGGATATATGATGAGGATGTTAGTCTTTATATGTATGGTGGTGGCATGTTCTTTATCAATTGTGATGTTGAAATGAGGGACATGTACTTTCATGACAATGACTGTCCGAACTGCTATGGAGGCGCCGTTAATTTCGACAGCTGCAGTGTGGTGCTTGACAGAGCTTTGATTGAAAACAATCATTCAACAAATGCAGGTGGTATTGGAATTCAGCGTAGCAGCCATCTTAATGTGGTTATGTCGAATGCAATTCTACGTAACAATCATGTTGTTCATTATGGAGGAGGTATGGCATGTGCAATCTCCTCTCCAATTATAAACAACTTCGTTGTCGTCAATAATACCTGTCGGGGTGGTGGCGGTGGCGGAATCCAGTTCTTCGGGGAAGCCTATCCTGTATTCAACAACTGCATTTTCTGGGGTAACCGATGGGAAAGAACAGGAGAAAAACCAGGCGATACGCTTTACAGTTCACAAATCTGCATCTGGGATCTTTATTCACATCCTTCGTTCAGATATGGTATCGTTGAATTTGGACGTGAGAATATTTATAATGAGCAGTTTCTTCAGTTGTATGAAGAAATGAGCGATGAAGACCCGTTGTTCGTGGATTTGGCCAATGGTGACTGCCATCTTCAGTCTTCAAGTCCGGCAATCAATGGAGGGACACCGGATACTACAGGTCTGCACCTTCCTGAATTCGACTTTTATGGCAATCCGAGAATTTTGGACGATATTATAGATATAGGTGTGCATGAATTTTACCTTTATGGTGATGCAAATGAAGACGGCAATGTTGATGTTATTGATATAATTTCGATTTGTTCTTATATAATTGGCGTAATACCTGAGCATTTTAACATCGGGAAATCCGATGTGAACCGTGATGGAGTGATAAATATTTTGGATATTCAAGCTATCATTACTATCATTTTTTCAAATAAGTAGTTGATAATCAATTGATTATATTTTAACATTCTTTAACAAGATTTTTTCATAGC
>JAFYJP010000169.1 GCA_017538085.1 Bacteroidales bacterium
CTGCATGTCTATCCATTTGTATTCATAGTAGAGCTTTCTGGCATCAATCTCCTTGGAATTATAATAGACCTCATGCTCAGGAACATACAAGTCTGCCAGGGCTTCCTGAACTTCAGGCTTGTCCCATTCTATCTTGGTTTTCCAATTGATTAGAGGCTCCTCAAGATCAACGCCTTCCTTGGTTTGTTCTATGAGATATTTCTCAGGTTCCGCTTCACCAAGCATTTTGTAAGCTATGGAATCTCTGACCCAATTGACAAACTGACGGTATTCAGAGTTTGTGATTTCGGTTTCGTCAATATAAAACGCTGATACTGTGATGGTTTTAGGTTGATAGAAATTTGAGCCGGCCAAGTCCTGATCACCAACACCCCTTGTGAAACTGCCCATAGGAATGTATGCCATGCCGTATGGGTCGGATGGAGTGTATGATTGCTTGCTGTCAACACCGATTAATTCGCCGTTGCCTGAGTTTTTACAGGATGTTAAAAAAACTGCAATCAAAATTGTTACAGCTGTTATGAGCTTGCTTTTCATATTAAATGTTTGTTTTTTTTCTTACAGATAATTTCTTGATTAAACGCATTTATGCCTGTTTTATTGTTTTATCGATAAAATTTATAGATACCTTGTGTTTTTCTGTGTTTTTAAACCTTTGTTGTTGTTGAATTTGAAACCGTATCCCAACACCACTTCAAAACTGCCGAAATTGCCGCCCCTGATGAGTTTCGACATGGGGATGTCGTATGAAAAGCTTGCCATCAGGTCTTTCCATGACAACCCGAAAATTAGTCCTATCCCATCATTGAGCCTGTAGTTGACTCCGCCCCAGAATTTGTCATTGAATGTTGCAAGGATGTTCGCATCAATCTGGAATGTGGCCAAATCGGTCTTTAACAATATTGACGGCGTGAATTTTATTTTAGGTAAAGATGTGAGGCGGAATTCATATCCTGCCAACGCATTGAAAGAACGTTTCTCCTGATAAAAGGTGTTTTTGCCTTTTGTCTCAAGCAGATTTAAAACCGATATTCCTGCAAACAGTGAATTTGGCTTTGAATAAAAAACACCCAGGTTGGCGTCAGCCATGAAATCGTTTTGGTTCATGTTGCTGATAAGCGGGTCTTCCGCATTGGGATCAAGCGAGTTTTTGTCAAGGACTATGTTGTCAAGCTTCAACTGGGCACCTATTCCTAACTTTCCACCGTTGACCAGCACTTTCTGATAGGCATATCCGAGATTCATGGTCACGTTGCTGAAGGAGCCTATGTTGTCGGAGGTAATGTTTATGCCCACACCACCGTGAAGAAATGTAATCGGCAGGTCGGCATTTATCAGATAGGCAACAGGAGCATACGATGTTCTCGTTTTGCCGCTGGAATTTGTGGTGGAAACGGAATCAACACCGAATCCTGTCCATTGGCTGCGTATCGTACCTAATATATTAATCGCATTCCTGTGCCCCATGTATCCAGGATTATACGACATAATATTGAACATGTTCTGTGTAAGTTGGATTTGCTGCTGGGCACTTGCTGTGAAGGACACAACGGCAAAAAGCGCACATGTCAATATAATGCGGTATTCCTTAAATTTCATTACGATACACAAATTTAGCGGCGCAAAATTAGTGATAATTTGGCAATATTATAGTACTTTTGCATCAAAATTTTTCTGATGCAGAATAAAATCAAAATAGAGGATTTCAACTATCCTCTGCCAGAAGAGAAAATAGCTTTCTTCCCACTTGAGAAAAGAGATTTTTCAAAACTTCTCATATATGATAATCAGCGTATTAGAGAAGATGTTTTTAAAAATATAGGTGATTATCTGCCAAAATCCACATTGCTTGTTTTCAATGACACAAAAGTCGTAAAGGCACGGCTTGTCTTTTACAAAGATTCTGGTGCAAGAATTGAATTGTTCTGTCTTGAACCTGCCAATTCGGGAAATATTGCACAAGAACTGAATGCACGGAACCATGTCGTGTGGAACTGTCTTGTCGGCAATTCCCGCAGATGGACATCAGGCAAACTGCATTCCGAGATAACTGTTGACAATCATCTGGTTACTGTAACAGCTGAACGTGCGAAAATCTGTGAAGACCATTCCGAAATAGTGTTTTCGTGGAATGAGGATTGTACTTTTGCAAACATACTTGACTATTTCGGCAAGATTCCGTTGCCTCCATACATCCGTCGTGAAACCCAGCAGTCAGACAATATACGTTATCAGACTGTATATGCGCTTGAAAACGGTTCAGTCGCTGCTCCTACAGCCGGACTCCATTTTACTCCGGAACTGATTGGCTCTTTGGAAAAACAGGGTATTGACACCGCTTATCTGACTCTGCATGTCGGTCTCGGTACATTCAAGCCTGTAAATGAAGAATATATAGAGGAACACAATATGCATTCAGAACGTATTTCCATTAAAAGGAGTCTTGTCGAGAAACTCCTCAATGCTTGTGGAAAGTCGTGTGTAATTCCTGTAGGAACGACTTCTTGCCGTTCATTGGAATCGTTGTTCTGGCTTGGCGCAAAACTTATTGAAAATCCTTCGCTTGACGGTGTGCTTGAACTCGACCAATGGTATCCGTATGAATGCCCTATACGGGAGGATATTACTGTCAGCCAAAGCCTTACAACTGTGTTGGAATGGCTTGACAGGCATGAATATCCTTTGTTGGAAGCTAATACTTCGTTGATGATAACTCCTGAATACACCTGTCGAATCGCTGATGCGATTATTACCAATTTCCATCAGCCTAAAAGTACTTTGCTGTTGCTTATTTCATCATTTATAGGAAATAGCTGGCATGAGGTTTATGACTATGCGCTGAATCATGGTTTCCGCTTCCTTAGCTATGGCGACAGCTGCCTGTTTTTCAGGCGCTGAGTTTTTTACCTTTCGGGAGTCAGATGCTGACCTTCCTGCAAGAAATCTTCCGCTGTATAATGCAAGATGCTGTCGGATAAGGTGCATACGGAAATATTTCCGTCGCCTGCCAAACGCCGCAAATACGGCAGAATATACGGGGCTTCTTCAAACTCTTTGCAATAGACATTATCTTCCACCAAAATATAATCATAGTCAAATGTCAGTGCATGGGCAACCAGTTCGGAATTGGTATCCATCACAGCATAGCCTTCCCTGTCCATCATGGTAAAGGGAAGATTCTGCGGATAAGAGAACATGGTCAGAAACCGCAATTCTTTGGAATCGTACCCTGCTTTTTCCAACATATTGTTGGCATACTTATACCGTAAAGCTGTCTCAAACGCTTCTACCCCTGATTTCCTGCGTTCTTTCTGCATGTGGAACACTTCCTTTGTCATCAAGCCTGTAAGCAACAGCACTACCGCCAAAGACAACACCTTGCTCCACCGTTGCGACGGATTGGGAAGCAGGCTTAACAATCCTGCCAATAACATTATGATAGGCAGGAAAAGACTATCCAAGAAATAATAATCATGATCCATATACTGCAAGGACATGGCCGCCACAAACAGCAATTCTCCAAACACCCATATCAGCAGTAGCCACCACAATGACAATTTGCCGTGACGATTGCTGAAGGATTTTTTCCTGATAATAAAAACAGCCAATGCCACTGCCGCCAACGCCACATACAGCCAGTGCTGTATCTGTTGGAAATAATGGAAACGCCAACGGTCGTGAACATTCTGCAATACTGTCAAGGCGTCCTCTTTGCTATGAACAGGCTGCAAGCTGCCGAGAAAAAGTGAGCCGTATTGCTGCCGCAAATGCATGCTCCACAGCCACCATGATGCAAACAAAATCGCACCGGCAACAAATGGCAAACAAACATTCAGCAGACAAGTCTCCTTACGGAACCATCGCAATATCTGAAAACAAGCCACTGCCACCCATAGAACGGCAAACGAGGTACGGACCATCATAGCAAGGGTGAGCAGCAAAATGCCGATATAGAGCGTCCGAATTTCATCATCTCGCAAATGTAAGACATAAAACAGCAGTCCGCCCATTGCCAGCGACAAGGCAGGCAATGTGGGAAGAAACGAAGCACAATAATAGGCATACGACGGGGCTGTTGCCATAAGCATTGCCGTTAACACTGACTTTACCCTTGAACCTGTCAGCACAAAAACCAAGAAATACAATGCCCACAAGCCCAGAACAGCCACCATCAAAGTAAGCCCGCGGAACACCCACGGCTGATGACTGCCTGTAATGCGCATCAATATGGATACCAACCAATGATGCAAGGGCAAATCGCAGGCTGTCACCAAAGATTCAGGATTGTCGTAATCGTATTGCTGCTTGTTGTAAATAAGCGTCTGCGGATGAAAAAAATCTCCGCCGTTATGAAGGAATCCCAGCGCCAACGAATAGTTATCCGCTTGTGCCCATGCATGAATGTAGGCCGGAGGCTCGTTCAAATAACGGATATTTATAGCCGACGCTATAACGGTTATCATTAACAACGGTAAAACATGCCGCTTCAATTTGTCTGTCACCAATTTCAACTTATATGTTTTTTCACGCATCTCCGTATATTTCCTGTTAAAAATACAAAGATACAAAAAACATCATGCATTTCTCTCTTTAAGATGAAATTTTTGTCATTTTCGCAAAAAAATAAAATTCTCGTTTTGGTGTTGTATGTCAAATGCCCGTCCTGTAGTAGCCGTACGAACCACCGAGGGCTGATCAACATGTTGCTATTCCAGCCACACCCAAAACATATTCCCTCACGGTTTTGTCAATTCTCAATTTGCCCATCAGCTCTTTGGCCTGTTTCCGAACGGTGGAATAATCCCTTTGCCGCAACACGGCAATCTGCTTGTTGTTCAACCCCAAAAGATAAAGATAGCACAACAGCATATCCTCATGGCCGATGCTTGGGTAAAGACATTGTAAGGCTGGTTTCAGCTCACCATAATGCACCGTCACCACCTCGCTAAGTTGTGCAATCGTATCCTCATCAAGGCTAATATGGTAATGTGAGTAAGGCTTCCTTGTGGTGATGTGCAAATCACGCACCAAGCCGTTGATTTTGACACACACGGGTTCCTCCAAAAAAGCCGCGTAAAGTTCGGCAGCATCGGCTAACTGTTGTTCGGCTTCCGCTTGCAATCGCCTTAACTCCTTTTCATGTTCTTTCTCCGTTTTTCCCAACAACCTGTCAGCCTCTTCTTGTTGCTTTTTCAATAGATTTCTGCTCCTTTGTTTCGCCAAAACAATAATGGACAAAGTCACCACAATGGCAATAGGTACAATGATGACAATTGTTTTTCTGATGGACTTTTTCCGCATTTCTTCAGCTTCTTTATGCTGCTTTTGGTCCATGTATGTCTTGAACATATTTTCAAGTTTTGATACCAAGGCCTTGTTCTCCCCCTCCCATTTCTTATGATCGACCAAAAAACGCGCACAAACATCGGCTTTCCCAAATTCTTTTATACTGTCATAAACATTGCACAAATAACATGCTGCCACTGTCTGTAAATTAACATTCTCTTTATTAGCAAAGACAGTTTCAAAATAATACAATGCGGAGTCATAGTTACCATCATGGAAGAAAATTACGCCAATAGTAAAATAACGGTTTAATAATTCTTGTTCGGTATCCACACTCGAAAGGATATGCCTTAGTTCATCTAATGATGCTTTTGCAGCACCTCCCGCTTTATAGTCACAAAGTGCTTTACTTGCAATAATATCCCTATAAACCATATTGTCTGTAGATGTCAGATTTTCTAAGGCTTGGCTATAATACGAGTTCGCATTTCCTATTTCATTCATCATGTCGTATTGTTTACCTATTCTGTATAATATTTTGGAAATGCCAATAGGCGATGTTGGTTCTATTTTACAATAGACAAGTGCGTTCTCAAAGCATGTGATGGCAGATTCCATCATAAACTGCTCCGAAAAAATTTCACCGAGATGTCCATACGTTAAGGACATAAAACGCGCCTTATGACCCACCAATTCCTTCTACTCAAAATGTTCTTCCATTATTTTCAATGTCCTTAGGTATTCTGAACAGGCATTCACCACGTC
>JAFYJP010000017.1 GCA_017538085.1 Bacteroidales bacterium
ACCGCCATACTTGGCGCTCTTGAGCCGCTAACGGCAGTCATCATCGGCATTTTTGCATTCGGCGAGATTTTCACAGGCAGACTTGCAGTAGGTATCGTCCTTATTCTCTCTTCCGTGATACTCGTCACTTTAAGCCAGAATATAAAACATACATAACCCCCACTTGGAAACGCAAGCTGTTATTATACATAAAACGCCAAAAAATTACTATTTTTGCAGACCAAAAAATAAAATTAAAAGCATAAAAATGAAAAAGTATTTATTATCTGTTGTCATCATCATGATGTTTTTCGGGGCATCAGCACAAAATCTTCAGTTACACTACGATTTCGGAAGATACCTTTATGATGATTTGAAGAAAATTGACGAAAACAATCCCGGACGATTTCCATTGACAAGCACGTACGAATTCTTCAAGGCCGACAGAATCGGCAGCACATTCTTCTTTGCAGATTTTGACTATTCCTCCAAGAGCGTTTATGGAGCTTATTGGGAAATATACCGCGAATTCTGTTTCTGGCCGGATTCAAAAATGAACTGGTTGTCGTTTCATATTGAATACAATGGCGGACTTAGCCGCATGGCAGGAGGCTACAATGATGCATGGCTGACCGGTCTCACTTATTCCGGTCATTCGCAAGATTATACAAAAACATGGTCGTTGAGCGTATTGTACAAACTGATTCCCAACACAATAGCATGCCATGACCCTTCAATCACGGATAATTTGCAAAAAGACATCCACAATTTCCAAATTACTGGAGTTTGGGGGGTTGATTTTGCGCACGGCTGGTGCAGGTTCGACGGGTTCGTCGATTTCTGGCGTGAGGCGCGTGCATGGCAATACAGCGAAAAACATCCTCAAGGGACACAATATATTTTCATCTCAGAACCACAAATATGGGTTAATCTGGATAAGATTCATGGATGGGAAAACTTCCATTTCAGCGTAGGCTCAGAAGTTGAAATATCCAACAACTTTATTGCAGAAGGTTTTTACTGTATTCCAACTATAGGAATAAAATGGGATTTGTCGAAATAAACAACAAGTATGGGCAAAAAAATTACTCTATTGCTATTAGGGATGTTATGCTGTTTCAGCACATTAGCTCAATCCCGAGGTCGGTCATTCACCATCAGCGGCACAATTACTGACAGGGAAAGCGGTGAAACGCTGATAGGTGCAACCATTTACGATGCGCGAACCAATAAGGGCACTGCCACTAACTCATTCGGCAGATATTCTCTCACATTACCCAAAGACACAGTTGAGTTGGTAATCTCCTATGTCGGCTATTCGTCTTATCATGAGACATTTATGTTAAACGGTAACCGTGAACTGAACTATGCCATGAAATCTTCCGTAGAATTGGAAACCGTCAACATTGTCGGCGAAAAAGTCAACAGCGTCAAGTCTTCACAGATTAGTGCCATCGACATACCCGTCAAGCAAATCAAGTCAATACCGGTCATCTTCGGCGAGACAGATGTCCTGAAAGTAATACAGCTTATGCCTGGTGTACAGAGTGGCAGCGAAGGCATGTCGGGAATGTATGTCCGCGGAGGCGGTCCTGATGAAAACCTGTTTCTGTTAGACGGCATACCGCTCTATAATGTAAACCATTTAGGAGGCTTTTTCAGCGCATTCAACAGTGATGCAGTAAAGAACATCACGCTATACAAGGGCAGTTTTCCGGCACATTTCGGAGGAAGACTGTCAAGTGTCCTCGACATCACCACCAACAACGGCAATGACAAGAAGATACATGGCAGTGCCAGCATTGGACTTATCAGCGCAAAAGCCAACATCGAAGGTCCGATAATAAAGGAGAAAACGACATTCAGTCTGAGTTACCGCAGGACATATTCTGATTTGTTCACACGGCTTGCACTTGCAATGGCATCAACCAAAACTTCCGATTCCGAAGTCCATAAAGTCACAGGAGGATATCATTTCTACGACCTCAACGGAAAGATAACCCATAAATTCAGCGACCGCAGCCATCTTTTCGCATCATTATACATGGGCGATGACAGATTAGCAGCACGTGTGAGATTCAAAGAAGAACATGATGCCAACTATTATGACCGTGAATACATGAAACTGGGCTACAACTGGGGCAATATAGTAGCAAGTCTGCGATGGAACTACGAATTGGGGCCAAAACTGTTCATGAACCTCACAGGTGCCTACACACGCTACCGCAACGATATCAAGACAGGTGTTGAATTCGAAGGGAAGAACGAATACATGACATACAACGAGGAGATGAGCATGACATATAAAAGCGGCATACGTGACATCATTTCTTCTGCCGATTTCGACTATGCACCGTCACCAAACCATGCAATACGCTTCGGCACCTCTGTGACGGAACACATTTTCACACCTGAAGTCATGAGTCTTTACATGTTCGACAGCAATTACACTGAGGGGACCATTGATTCCGTCATCGGCGAAAGTAAAGTCTATGCCACTGAACTTAACGCATACATCGAAGACGACTGGTCGGTGTCCAACGTGATAAAACTCAATGCAGGCGTGCGTTTTAGCGGCTTCGCAGTACAAAACACCTTCTACCCTTCCGTCCAGCCACGACTGAGCGGACGCATTATCATTACCGACGACCTGTCGTTCAAAATCGGATACGCATATATGACTCAATACATGCACCTGCTTTCAAACAGCAACATAAGTTTGCCAACCGACCTGTGGGTGCCGGTAACCGAAAAAATAAAGCCTATGACCTCACATCAGGTGGCGGCAGGCTTCTTCTACAAACTGAAAAACATGTTTGACTTCAGCATAGAAGGCTACTACAAAACCATGAACAATTTGCTGGAATATAAAGACGGTGCCTCGTTCTGGAGTTCGAGGACCAACTGGGAGAACAAAGTGGCCATGGGACGCGGATGGGCATACGGCGTAGAATTTCTCGTTCAGAAAAACATAGGCAAATGGACAGGATGGATAGGCTATACTTGGAGCAAATCAATGCGTCTCTTCGACCGTGAAGATATGACCATCAGCAACGGCAAACCTTTCCCTGCAAAATACGACCGCCGACATGATATCAGCATCATAGTGATGTACAAACCATCAGAAATATTCGATGTTAGTACGACTTGGGTATATAACACCGGCAATGCTGTCACTCTTGCAATTCAAAACTATGATGATTACAACGATGTATATCCTTATTACGACGATATACCGTACATTGAAAGCCGTAACAACTATCGTATGCCTGCATACCACAGAATGGATCTCAGCATTAACTTCCACAAGCAGAGCAGACATGGGGTACATACATGGAATATCAGCGTTTACAACGTATATAACCACAAAAACCCATACTTGATTTATGTCGGATATGGAGAACGCTATATTGATGATGAAGGTAACACCTATAACAATTCTCTTATGAAACTCTCGTTGTTCCCGATTATTCCATCTTTTTCATATTCGTTTAAGTTCTAAAACGGGGCAAAGCAACCGAGAAATCTCATAAATCATTAACAATCAAAACTTTTAAGTGAAAATGAAAAATACAATATACAAGTTAAGCATTATTGGAGTGGTGATGATATTAATTGCAGGATGCACGGAAGCGATTGATTTCAACGGAAAGGAAACCGACCCATACGCAGTCCTCATCAGCGACAATTACCCTGACTCTGCCGTAAAATTACATTTGTCATGGAGCAGGTTTTTCCTTAATGACAATGACGAACCCTATAAAACCATTGACAATGCCGATATACAGCTTATGCAAAATGGCATGACGGTATCTCAGACCTCATCCGAAAACGGTGACTATTTCTTCGACTGCCTCCCTGCTGAAGGTGACTCACTGTCGGTTTCAGTAAACATCCCAGGCTATGAACGCGGCATACTGTCGGCCACTACAGTCATCCCTCATTATCCGGACATAGAAATCATCAGCTGCATAGTGAACGAATCCGTAGATACATACGGTAATGATGTAATAAAATACACCTTCAAGTTCAGCATTAACGACCCTGTAGGCGACAACTACTATAAGATGCAACTCAGATACAGCACATACGATGACAGCACACAATTCTATGAGTGTAGCTTTAAATGCACTGATCCTATGATTGCGGAATCCAATGACATAATTAGTACCATCGAAGGTACAGACGACATCTATCAGTATATTTGCTTCAAAGACAGCTATTTTGAAGGGCAGTCACATATAGTAACAATAGAAAGCACCTTTTACAACACCTATTCTCCTGAATACAATCCATATATCTTTCAATTGGAATTCAGCTCCTTAAATGCACCAACTTTCAAGTATTTCAAGTCAATAGAAACTATGAGCAACTCCTCCAGCTTGTCTTTCTTCAACGAGCCGGTACAGGTAATCTGCAATATTGAAAACGGCATCGGACTATTCGGCGGTATGGCAATAAAATATTACAATATAAAGCCATAGGCAGATACCTGAAATCACTGTTCCACGTTATTTTTGCTATAGTAAATCACATCGTTGCGTTCGTCCCAACCTTGTGACTTCCAGAAGTGTTTCCCAAGTTCATTGTCTCCCTTCACAAGAAGTCCATTCTTCTTGATTCCTTCTATTTCAGACACTTTGATAACTTCATCAAGCAATTTCTTGCCAATGCCCTGACAACGGAATTCCTTGTCAACAACAGTATGATAAATATACGCACGTCTTCCGTCAATACCGCACAATATCACGCCAACTATTCTACCATCATAGACTGCAACAAAATTTGAAGTGGGATTCTTCTTCAGAAACTTTTCAATTCCCTCCCGTGAGTCATCATAACTTCTGAGAGCCATACCTTCAGTTATTGTCCAAAGACGATACACATCATCATA
>JAFYJP010000018.1 GCA_017538085.1 Bacteroidales bacterium
GAAGTGATAACAGCAGCAATAGAATTGGCAAAAAGACACCGCACCTCACAATATGTGATGATGGACATCGGTCCTCTCGGCAAGATGCTCTACCCTCTCGGAGAACTGCAGTTCGATGACGCTTACGAAGCCTTCAAGGAAATGGTCACCATAGCCAGCCCGTCAGTTGACGGTTTCATACTTGAAACGTTTTCAGACCTTTATGAACTGAAATGCGCCATGCTTGCCGTAAAGGAAAACAGCAACAAGCCTGTCATCACAACCATGACTTTCGATGCGAGCGGACATACCTTGACAGGCACATCGCCACGAATCATGGCGGAACTGATGTCGGCAATGGGAGCAGATGCAATCGGCGTCAACTGCTCCTTGGGGCCAAAAGACCTTAAGCCTATTGTTAATGAATTTCTCCAATACTGCGACAAGCCGATAATCGTACAGCCGAACAGAGGTATTCCCACCCTGAAAAACGGCAAGGCGACATACAGCCTTACAGTAGATGAATATGCCACTTACATGAATGAATTCAGGGAAAAAGGAGTGGCAGTTTTAGGCGGTTGCTGTGGCACAAACCCTGATTTCATACGTGCAATAGCTGTCAACAAGGGGCTGCCGGTAACACCGCGTCAAGTCAGAAAAGAAACAATAGTAACCTCAGCCACACGTTTAGTTACACTTGATGGAATCCGCATCTGCGGTGAAAGAATCAACCCTACCGGCAAGAAAAAACTGAAGGAAGCCATCCTGAACGAAGACTTCGAATACATATACAAAGAGGCCATCAAACAAGAAGATGCCTATGCCGAAATCCTTGACGTAAACTTGGGAGTACCAAAGACTGATGAAGTCGGCAACATGAAAAAAGTTGTCATGCATCTTAACGAAATCACAAGTCTGCCGCTGCAAATAGACTCTTCCAACGTCAAAGCTTTAGAAGCCGGATGCCGTTATTACAACGGGATTTGTCTCATCAACTCGGTGAACGGCAACAAAGACAGCATGGACAATGTATTCCCTATTGTCAAGAAATACGGTGCCACTCTGTTGGGACTTACAATGGATGACAACGGAATCCCAAAAACCGCCGAGGAACGTTTTGAAATTGCCGAGCGCATTGTAAAAGCTGCCGAGGCTTACGGAATTGCACGACACCGCATCATGATTGACACCCTCACGCTGACTTGCAGCGCACAACAGCCATTGGTCAAGGAAACAGTAAAGGCACTGTCTTTAGTCACAAAACAACTGCACGTAAAAACCGCATTGGGTGTTTCAAATGTCAGTTTCGGAATGCCGAACAGGGAACTCATCAACAGCACTTTTCTGACAATGGCATTACAAAACGGTTTAACCATGCCTATAATTAATCCATGCAACTCAATGATGCTCAACACGATATTATCCTACAAAGCATTAACTGGGACATCAGCCGACATCGACAATTTCATAAACATGTCGGTGGTACAGGATATTGCCAAGCCTGCAGAATCGTCACAAATGACATTGCATGACGCCATAAAACGCGGTCTTAAGGAAGACAGCATAAACCTCACAAACGAAGCATTGAAGAGTACAGACCCTATGGAAATAATCAATGAGACTCTGATACCTGCCCTCAACGAGGTGGGAGATGAATTCGAGCATCAGCGCATATTCCTGCCGCAACTCATAGCCGCCTCGGAAGCCTGCAAAGAAGCTTTCGCCATCATCAAGTCAAGATTTCAGCAGACTGACAGTCATAAGGGCACAATAATATTGGCCACCGTCAAAGGCGATGTACACGACATCGGCAAGAATATCGTAAAAGTAATATTCGAGTCGTATGGTTATAAAGTCATCGACTTAGGACGTGACACGGCAAAAGAGGTCATCAAGGACGCATATTTCAAATACAATCCCGACATCATCGGCCTCAGTGCTTTGATGACAACAACTGTACTTTCCATGGAAGATACGATAGCCTACCTCAAATCGGAAGGTGTCAAATGTCCGATTTACGTCGGCGGTGCAGTGCTAAACCAAATATTGGCAAAACAAATCAACGCCGACTGTTACACGAAAGACGCTCTCGAATTTGTTGAATCGGTAGAAAAACGGAAATAAGTTCCGGTTATTTCAGATATTTGTCCAACCATGCTCTGAACTCTCTCTGCCAGAGAATAGAGTTCTGAGGTTTCAGCACGAAGTGTGATTCTTCAGGGAAGAACAGCAGTTTGGAAGGAATGCCGCGCAACTGTGCTGAGTTGAAAGCCTCAATACTCTGAGTATAAGGGATTCTGAAGTCATTTCCGCCGGTTATTATCAATATAGGGGTATCCCAGTTGGCAACGGCAAGATGCGGCGAGAACATATAACTCTTTGGCTGAGGCACCTTCCAGTAAGGTCCTTCATAGTCATGATTCACAAAGAAATACTCTTCGGTTGAGCCGTACATGCTGTAAAAATCATAAATGCCGCAATGTGAAATGAAGCATTTGAATCTCTTTTCATGATTGCCTGCAAGCCAATAAACGGAGAATCCGCCGTAACTTGCGCCAACTGCTCCAAGACGGTTTTCATCGATATAAGGTTCCTTGGAAATCACATCCACAGTCTGCAGATAATCCTTCTGATTCAATCCGCCATAATCACCGCTGATTTGGTCATTCCACTCCTGTCCGAATGTAGGCAGACCTCTGCGGTTAGGAGCCATGATTACGTATCCGCCCGCAGCCATCATCTGGAAGTTCCACCTGTAAGACCAGAACTGACTGACAGCAGACTGCGGTCCACCCTCACAATAGAGAATGCCTGGATATTTTTTTGCCTTGTCAAAGAACGGAGGATAGATAACCCAAACGAGCATTTGCTTGCCGTCAACTGTAGTTATCCATCTTTCCTCAACTTTGCCGAACTCAATTTCATCCATCAGTTTCTTATTGGTGAATGTAAGCTGGGTTTCCTCGCCGGAGTTGATATCAATACGGAATATTTCTGTGGGACTGCTCATTGACTGTTTTGCACCAATCATGACATCACCGCTTACAACATATTCGACATAGTCGTGCTGACCTTTTGTAATCTGCTTGATACTCTCGGTTTTGACATCTATACTGTACAATTGATACGTAGCAAATTGTCCGCTCTTGAAAAATAATGTTTTATTATCGTCTGCCCATTGATAATCGGAGCAACTCTGGTCGAAGCCGTCAGTTATATCGTATGCCACTCTTTTTTTGGTGTTGAAAAGCATAATCCTTTCCTTATCAGCCTCAAATCCAGGTGTTTGCATACTTCTCCAAACGATATATTCGCCATTAGGAGAATAGACAGGATCAAAGTCATATCCTAAATTGTAAGCAGAAATGTCACGTGTGGTCTTAGCCTCAACATCATAAAGGTAGATATCTGAATTTGTGCTTATTGCGTATTCAACACCTGTCATTTTCTTACATGCGTAAGCAATCTGTTTGCCGTCAGGGGACCAGCAGACCTGTTCCATTCCGCCGAAAGGCTTGATAGGACAATCATAACGTTCATCC
>JAFYJP010000019.1 GCA_017538085.1 Bacteroidales bacterium
CCTTTGTCTGAATTGGAAAGACTTTCATAAAGGCTATAGTTTTCTATATCAAAATGAAAAGATTTGCCTGCAAAGACAGCAAATCTGTCAAGAATTACCTGTCCGAACCTGAAATGGTTGACATAGACGCTAAAAAAGCTTTTCAGAGACGGATATCCCATTCTGTTACGAAAGAAGTTGTAAGTTGAACGATAACCTTGTTTATTGAAAATCATGTAAAAAGGAACAACTAAAGCCATAATGCCGTAGAAAACATTCAGGTTTATCCAACGCATAAGCCAAATCAACGTTTTGTGCATCCATGGGGTTCCATCAGTTTTTCCTTTCCAAAGGTTATGTTTGATTTCAGGCATTTATTTCAGTCTAAGAGGATTATTCTTAAGGTAAGTTTCAACTTTAGCAATATCCTCATAAAAAGGCTGGTCTTCAATTCTTGCAGCCACCAGTTTTCTGATATCGTCATAGACACGTCTGGAAGAAAAAGACAATTTGTCCTGGATATTCAGGCAGTCAACTGCCTGTGCGAGGGCAATATAGTGAACAGCCATCACCTGATAAACATTTTCGATGACATTTGAGCACAGCAGGGCAGAATTTGTACCCATGCTCACAATATCTTGATTGTCGTTGTTATTAGGGATACTATGGACATAGTTGGGCATTGAAAGGGTTTGGCATTCGGCTGTAGTTGATGTTGCCGTAAACTGACATGCCTGCATACCGTAATTGAGTCCGAGAGTACCCATATTCAGAAATGGAGGGAGGATACCGTTAATACGGTCATGGAACAGATAGTTGAGCTGACGCTCAGCAGTCATGGCCACCCTTGTCATTGCAATCTTCACTTTGTCTTCTTCAAGAGATACATAGTCACCATGGAAATTGCCGCCATGATAAACATTATTGGAAGCCGGATCAACGATAGGATTATCGCATGCAGAATTGATTTCTTCTTCGAGGATGCGTCTGCTATTTGCAAGCGTCTCATACACTGGACCTAAGACTTGCGGCACACAGCGCAAAGAATAATATGCCTGGACTTTATGTTCGAAATACTTGTCAGTATTGTTTCCATCATATAGTTCGTGTTCACGCTGTTGCAGACATTTACTGCCTTCAGCAAGATTACGCATACGGCGGGCAATTATCTGCTGTCCCTCATGGCGACGACATTCATTGAGTTCCTTTGACATCAGGTCATCGAACGAGGAAGCTATTTCATTAACCCAGACAGATGCAAGTGTAGCCCAATCGAGCAGATATTCAGCATTGAACTGGTTGACAATTCCTATGCCTGTCATCACGGAGGTTCCGTTAGTTATAGAGAGGCCTTCGCGGATATGGATTTCAAATGGTTTAAGATGGTTTTCATCCAATACTTCTGACGCATTACGCCATTCGCCTTTATAATGGACTTTCCCTTCACCAATAAGCGTGAGGGCCAGATGTGCGAGCTGAACGAGGTCACCGCTGGCGCCAACGCTGCCATGCCGTGGAATGAAAGGAATAATATCACGGTTAATAAATTCGATGAGAAGTTTGATGACATCGACATGCACCCCTGAATGCGCCTGCAAAAATGTGCCAAGACGGGCAATCATTGCCGATTTGACATAAATATCGGACAGAGGTTCACCCACACCGGTGGAATGGCTGCGGATTATATTATATTGCAGATTTGTGAGATACACATCATCAACACGCCACTGCGCCATAGGGCCAAAGCCCGTATTGATGCCGTAAATCACCTTCCCATTACGGAAATCGTTTAAGAAGTTATAGCATTCATCCACCTTTTGCAACACCCCATCTGAGACACTGAGCTTATGATTTTCGTATAAGATATTCTCTACTTCATTCAAAGAAAGTAAAAATTTTTCCATATATCTAATCATTTAATTTTCACACCGTAAAACAGATTAGTCAACAAAAGGTTTATTGGTATCAGACCATGCGGAAAAAATTCAGCACTACTTCCTTACCCAAGTCTGGCTTCGTCCGAGAAGACCTTTTTTATCAAGAGAACCGCGAAGCACGAGTTGACCGTCCTTAAGGGAGATTTTTGCATAATAGAATTTACCGTTATCAGGATCAAGGACACGACCACCGATAAGTTTGTCCTTATCGGCTTTCATATCTCTGATTATTACCAATCCAATTTTACTTTTGCCCTTGTCTTCACCTGGACATTCGGTACAGACGGTTTTTGCATCAGGTTTGAGTAATTTCTCGATTTTTCCATAATACAAGCCGTTGTCACCTTTATAAATATTTACGACAGACAATTTCTCACCGGTTTTATCATCAACCGTGTACCAATTGCCCAACATATCGTTTACCTGTGCATGTAATGAAACACTTGCAAGGAGTATTGCGCAAATCAAAAACAATCTTTTCATAACTAACTGAATTTAAAGAATGCGGAAAGCGAGGGATTCGAACCCCCGATACCCATAAAGGGTATAACAGATTTCGAGTCTGCCCCGTTCGACCACTCCGGCAGCTTTCCGTTAACTGTTATTGTCCTTTCATATATTGAAGTTGCAAAAATACAAAATTATTCTAATGTCTTTCAATTTCATCGCATAATTTTGAATACCACTCCTCTCCGAAACGGCGGATGAGGGGTTCCTTCAGAAACTGATAAAGTCTGATATTCCTTTCCTTGCCGAGTTTCAGGGCATCATCACAGATATCCCAATAATCATAATTAACGGCAGTAACATCTCCATATATATTCAGTCTTATGGGATACAAATGGCACGAAATCGGCTTGTTAAAAGGGATTTTTCCGTCACGATATGCAGTCTCAATCGCACATCGGGCTATATTTTTATCATCATAATAGAGAAATGCACAGTCTCGGTCATCAATCAACGGCGTGACAAAATCATTGCCCAAACCAGGGACAAAGACTCCATTTTTCCTGACAACTTCAATTCCGGCATCTGTCATATATTCATATATCTCCTCCTTGTAATCCTCGATGAGTGAAATCTCATCAGGTTCAAGCGGGGCACCAAGGTCACCCTCCACACAGCAGCATCCTTTGCAATTTTCAAGATTGCAGCAGAAACACACCTCCCCAACCTTATCCGATACAAGGCAATCATTCACCGCCAACATTTTCTTTCAATATTTCCTCTTTTAATATTTTTATCGACACATTGGAATCAGGCTCATCGACAAACTGATATGAAAGTTTGTTGGTGCTGATTCCATTCATTACCAGCTGTTTCCCAAACTGTACGGCTTTACTCTCATTACCGACAATCACCAATGAAACATTATCGTTTCCTTGTAACATCATTACTATCAGGGCTATAATCGGAAAAGATGCTTCTTCATCGAGGACAACTTCCCCTTCGGTTGTACCTGGGACAAAGACAAGGTTTTCGAGATTAATAAGCGATTCATTGGATGTTTTCTGCAATTCGATGTCAAGTTCATAACTCTGTGGTGTTGTAGTACCTTCCACATGCAGTATTTTTTGACAAAAGAGATAATCATCATTGCCGGAAAGGGCAAGCAGATAATCAGCACCTGAAGGAAGCGGAATACGGTAGCGACCGGTTTGCGCATGTGTGACAAAAGACGCTTTGATTCTCATCGTATTGAGATCATAGACTCTGACACTGACACCGACAGGTTCGTGTGTGTCCTTGTCGATAAAACGACCAGACACAGAAACTACAACATTCTCACTTACAACAAGTTCAGGTTCGTATGAAACTGTTTTCAAGTCATCTTCATCTGAAAGGTCAAATAATGCGTCATCATAGTTCTTTATCAGCATTTTATTGTCAAAATCAACAAATTCAGCACGATAGATATTCGCATCATTATAATTGACTCTTCTTGTCAGATAGCCATGACGGGAGTCTCTTACGGGATAGTAATACAATTCATCGTCAGGAGTATTGAGAGGATACCCCAGATTTTTAGCTGGCAGCCAACCATATTCGTCAGGCAATGAGACAAACACATCAAATCCGCCAATAGCATCCATTCGGTTTGAACAGAAATACATTGCATTGTCGAAAGGCAGAAGTGACACAGATATTTCATCATATTCGGTATTGACATTTTCGCCTAAATTCTCGACCTTATCCGAGAAACGGAAATTGTCTTCCTTATAGATAATAAAGCTGACACGATAAATATCCTTGCCACCCTTGCCGCCTGCACGGTCGCTTACAAAATATATGTAATGCATATTTTTATTAAAGCAGGCAAATGACTCTTCATCTCTGCTATTGACCGGCTGAGGCAGTTTTTTGGGTCTTGACAGTTCCGTCCCGTTAATTGATGAAACATAAATGTCACCATTACGGATGATAAGGCAGAATTTACCGTCAAACGATATATCCGTGACAATATCGTCATCCTTTAATGACCCCAGTAAAGCATACTCGTTAACAGTTCCATAATCATTTTTACTGATTATATCACAGTAATAAAATTTGTTTACCGGATTTTTGTTTTTATTGAAGTTGATAAGTTTCGATTTTTTCGAAGCACTATTCTTCCTGTCGGAATTGAACACAAAACCCCTGTTATAATTTATCAATATAGGCAGATAATCATTATCATCGGAATTTATGGCAACAGGGAGTAAGTCCACAAACACTTTTTCAGGGTGTCGGGTGATGGTATCGTTATTCAAACATTGCCGTATTTCCTTGTCAATCAATGTATTGATACTGTGAGTATAATCATACGAAGCTGCTTTTCTGAAGTAATAGACAGCAGAATCGAAAATGAGTTCCGATTTATAGACATCTGCGAGCATAAAGCTGCTTTCAGAAATCATAAGAGAATCGTGTGTAAGGTCATTCCACAGGCCGTCAGCAGCGAATAGATAAGGTTTTGCCTTGTCTTTGCAACTATAATAAAGGCATTTGCCGATTTTATAGTTGAGTTTCGCATTATACGGGTTAATATTCTGTGCGACATAAAAATAATTCAAAGCCTGACTGTAATCAGGGTTTTTCGCATAGAACAGCTTATCACCCTGTTTAAGGTTTTTCATGGCTTCTTTGTATGCTTTTTTATTATAGAAATTGTATTTCACAAATTCCATGTTCTGGCCAACCGCAACCAGTGAGCCACAAACACTTAACAATAATATTATCAGCAACTTCCTCATGGTTCACACTCCTCTATTATCCATTCCTGCAGTTCAATTCCACGGCTCTGAGCCTGATGCCAGTCACTACAGGCACCATACACATCCCGAAGCATCATCTTGGTATTGCCTCTATTGAAATAAGCTTCCGCATCATCAGGATTAAGACGAAGCACTTTGTCAAAATCGGCAAGGGCAGATTCATAATTGCCAAGTTCAAAATAAGCCACACCCCTATTGTTCAGCAACACGATATCATTAGGACGATGAGCCAATCCGTCAGTAAGTTGGATAACCATCTGCTTCATATTTCTCATCAGATATGAAACAAGCCCATTGGTATTATAAGTTTCAACAAATGCCGAATCAGTACCCAGAGCCTCATTGACATTCTTAACCGCATTGCGGACATTTCTGGTTTTCATATAACAGAAGGCAAGATTATTCTTCAGCTGGGAACTGTTATCGCCAAGACTCAACGCCTTGATGAAATCGTTAATTGCAAGTTCATATTCGCCAATACGCTTATAACAACAGCCACGATTATAATAGTAAACATACTTTTTGCCATTGATATTCAGTGCTTTGGAAAAGTTGGATATCGCCTTTGCATAATCACCGCTTTCAAAATTGATGACACCACAATAATAATAAGCCATATCCATATTGCCATCTATGATAGTCGCATTGTAATAATCAGCCAAAGCAGTTTCAAGATTGCCAAGGTGATGATTACAGCGCCCGCGGAGATAGACGCAGTCGGCTGTGATATTATTTTTCATGAACATGTCTATATTCCTCAGACAATTGTCATAATCCCTGAGAATATAATAGCAATATGCCGAATTATAATAAGCTTTGCTCAGTTCCGGATTAATGGCAAGAGACTTCGAAAAGCAGTACAATGCGGAGTCAATATTATTGTTTTTCAGATACGACACACCAGTGTTGTACATGTTGAACGACAACATGTCATTTTGAGCAGAAAGAGATAAAATACAGAATATCAGACAAAAAGATGAACAGAATCGTTTCATGCTATTGTTTGATTAATTTCAGCTTTTGAGAGTAATTGTTTGAGGTTATTTTAACAATATACAATCCGTCTGGACAGTCTGAAAGGTCAATTACAGAGTTGGAGCCAATAAAATTCTTCGACAGCACTCTTGTACCGGTAATATTGAACACATCGACATTAACATTACCATAGTTTCCGTCACAACGGAGAGTAAAAACACCATTATTCGGGTTAGGGAACAGAGTAAACGATTCTGTATCCGCATAATCGTTGATACCGTCAATCGATTCGAAATAAATATCATCGATAAACAAATTATTTCCGACCAATTTCACGGCTTCAAATCTAATCATAACACTTTCATTACCAGCATAATCGCTCAAATCCACAGTCAGACAGTCGGCATATTCGGACATGTTGCCGCACCAATCAGTGACATCCTGCGGGATGAAATCAAAATTGACTGCCGGTCCAGTGGCAAAGCTGTTTGAGCCATCCTCATAGAAAGATTGCAAAAGTTGCCATGTATCCCCACAATCAGTTGATATATACACATTTAAAGTATCAGAAACAGCACTATTCTTCATTCTGTATGCATGTCTGAAATGAAGCTCATATCTTCCATCAAGTTTGAAATATGGAGAAATCAGATAATCTTTTTTATCGACACCGTTATATTTGAAGAAGTTAACGTATGGTGCATGATTGACGCCATTGTTTTCAAGAGTTTCAGCAAGCTCCCATGTAAGCTTATTGTCAGGATTTTCAACTACCCAGCCTGCTTCCTGAATATTGTTGATGTTTTCAAAATCCTCATGATAACCAAGAATACTGATTCCGGACGTTGAAATATAGTTCTCAACTGTCAATGTATTGGTTTTGTTAGCATTTGATACTGAAAGAGTCACATCATACTCGCCAACGACATCGAATGAAACCACTGGATTCTGCGAATTTGCATCAGTACCTTCAAGGAAAGTGACAGTATTAGGAGAGAAAGACCATTGCCACGAAGTAGGGCACAAATCGCCATCACCGTAAAAATGAATAATCTGACCATCGATGCACACAGTTTGTCTATCAGAACTGAAACTTACAGAAGGTCCGTCTGTGCCATTGACATAGATATATCCTTCCTTTGTAATGGTACCGTCACCATGTTCGTTCATAACTGTCAGTGTTACAGTCTTATATCCGGGTGAATTAAAGACAATTCCGGTTGGATTCTGTTCTTCTGAAGCACTCGGAGTAGCATCCTCAAAATCCCAAGACCAATTGTCAACAAAATTATATGAAGTGGCGCTGAAATCGACAGGACAGCCAACTGTGACCTCGGTTGATGAAGCCTCAAATTCAGCAGTCGGCACATCATCGAACCAGACCTCAAATGATATCTGGGTACCAACAGAGCCGACATTTTTGATGAATATGCCGCCTGGGGTATTGTCTTTCAGGAAACATGGCGGATTAGTGTGGTCATCGAATTCCGTTCTGCCGACAGCAGAATTGAAATTGGCATTGTTGATATTGCCGTTAGTCAATGTATTGGTTCCACCATAGCGAAACACGTAGAGCTCATCCGGTGGTCCGCCCGCATTGCCGTTTATGCTTGGATATGCTCTGTAAATAAGCAATCCCTCTCCCGGCATTTTAGTCTCAAACGGATGATTTTTGTTTCTATATTCCAACACAAAATATTCGTCTGAAGAATTTGGTGAAGCAATCTTATAAACACAGTTTTCAGAAGAGTAAGGTGTATTAAGATAATACACACCACCTTGGGTAATTTCAGGAATTTCATCAATCCAGCCTCCATATCTATATTTCATATAGGCAGCCATTGACTGTGCCGGATGCAGATTACCTGACATGACATCCCAACTACCTACCGGATCGATGGTGTTGTCGGAATATCTGTACAGGTCTGGAGAGCCAAGCGAATGGAACATTTCATGACAGAGCACACTGGCTTCAGAGCTGTTGAGGTGGGTTTCAATCTGGAAATTGAAGTCATAAACTCTCAGACCGTGAATATATGCATAATGCGAATACAATGACCAGCGATGAGGCCACAGTAGTGTTGACCATGCGGTCACATCACCTCTGACAATAAACACCACATTGTCAACATATCCATCATGGTTATGGTCAATGTTAATGTTTTCCGGAACCTCATCGGCAATAAATTCTATTGCATCATGCAGCAGCTGAAATTCCCTGTCAGCTCTTTGGTTTTCTTGATATCCGGACGGAGCTGTCACAGGGTCATAAGGCATAAAATATTCTCTGATATGACTGTCCTGATAAGCAAGAATCTGGGTTGTTTCCGTTATAGGGAAAAAATATGACTGGATTGAGAACTGATTATAAGACACTGTCTCAAAATAATTCTGCAAAGTCTGATTCGACACATCGCCGCTACCGTTGAACATACTCCAATAATAAGCAGTGTCCTCAGGGAATGGAGTCTGGTCCTTGAAATAGATATATACCACAAGATTATTCATCTCTCCGAAATTGTCAAGCTTGCCCTTGCTCACATCATACCCCGGAATCGGAGTTTTCGGAGGTGTGTTTTTCACGAAGGAATCTCTGATGGCTTTCTTAGCCTCGGCGGAGATACTTACTCCAGGTTTGATACCGACTGATGCAGGGTCAACTGAACCGACCACATACTGTGATGCAACGACTTTGTCACCCGACAGCACAGCGTAGCAATAATATCCTTCGCTGTTGGCAATAATAGTGAAATGGTTTGCATCATGATACCAGTTGTAATATTCATCACCTGATGCAAAGCAGTGAATTTCAGAGCCGTCCGGTTGATGAAGAGTCACCGGATAGTCAATAATATACGCTGCCGGAAGGATTATCCAACATAATGACAGCAATGCCATGAGTAATAATTTTTTCATAATATGATTATTTAATATGTTTATCATTATTTATTAGTTCAAGAAGACGGTCGGCAGCTTCAGAAGCAGGAAATGGCTGGCCAACAGCCTCACTACCTCTGTAAAGAATGACTTTGTTTTTACCATAACCCACCACACCATAGTCCGCACCACGCATTTCACCAGGGCCATTGACAACACAGCCCATCACGCCAATCGTAATATCCTTAAGATGTGAGGTTTTACGTTTAACTTCATCAGCCACTGAAATCAAATCATATTCGGTACGGCCACAAGTAGGGCAACTTATAAACTCAGGTTTCGAAAGTCTGTTACGTGTGGCCTGCAATATGTCAGCCAATATGGATTCCCTGACATTGGTCCAGATTCCCGAGACAGGATAATTATTGATGATAAAGCCGATTTCTATTGCAGCCTCTATCATCAGACGCTCATAAGGAATGTCCCTGTTATAATATTTTTTTATAACCAACGGTCTGTAAGGCTCTTCTGAGAAATAGTTGTCAAGATTTTCGCAAATATCCTTCAAAGACGCTCCTGTAACTTCCATGACTTTGGCATTAGGGAAGTCATTGTCATTGAAAAGTACGAAATCATTATGACTGCCAACATCCTTGACTATGAAATCAGCAAGTTTATATCCGTCAACACTTGACTGTGCGATATTATCCGAAACAATGACAGACAATGGGTGTTGTGAATCCTGTAATATCGGACGTTTGCTCACATCAAATTTCTTTACATGAATATTATTCTTATATCGGGCAATCTCCTTGGCAGGCAGGATTTCTTCCACAGGTGGCTCTGACAATGACACTCTGATGGTATCGCCAATACCTTCGCATAGAAGAGTGCCAATACCTATTGCGGATTTGATTCGCGCTTCCTGGCCGTTGCCTGCTTCTGTTACTCCAAGATGTAACGGATAGTCAACGCCAATCTGATTCATGCGTTCAACCATGAGACGGTTGGCTTCAATCATGACCATAGGATTGCTTGATTTCAATGAAATTACAATGTTATGAAAATCAAGCTCTTCGAATATCTGGAGAAATTCCATGACAGCCTCTACCATGCCTTTTGCTGTATCTCCATATTTGAAAACAATTCTATCTGACAATGAGCCCTGATTGCTTCCGATACGGATTGCAGTGTCGTGTTTCTTGCAGATATTGATTAATGGTATGAGGTTGTTTTTAGCCGCATTGATTGCATTGACAGTATCTTCGTCAGTGAATGTTGTCTTTCCTGACTTCTTGTCAATATAGTTTCCAGGATTTATCCTTACCTTTTCGACAACAGATGCGGATAGTTCTGCCACCTTGGGATTGAAGTGCACATCAGCTATGACAGGCACTAAACAGTTTCTTCTGACAAGTTCTTCCTTGATTTCAGAAAGGCAATTGACATCACGGATATTGCGTGTGGTTATTCTGACAAGTTCGCAGCCATTGTCGCACAACTCAATAGTCTGATTGACAGTAGCCTTCACATCATCAGTCGGAGTATTAGTCATTGACTGGATTCTCACATGGTTACTGCCACCAAGACGCAAATTTCCTATGACTATTTCTTTGCTCATTTATATTTCCCAAGTTGTACCGTCCTTGCCGTCTTTGACAATCACATTAGCCGCCTTTAAGGCATCACGTATCTGGTCGGATGTAGTCCAGTCCTTATTCTGGCGTGATTTGGCGCGCAAATCGAGAATCAGGCTCATCAAGTCATCAATCAGTTTGTTGTTGTTGCCTTCCACCTCGTCAATCAAACCGAGGATGTCGAAAACGATGGTATGCATCAACGATTTGAGCTTTTCCAAATCATCCGCAGTAATCGACATCTTGTTGTCGGCAACGGAGTTGATTGCTTTCACAGCATCAAACAGATAAGCAATCAGGATTGGAGTATTCAGGTCGTCATCGAGGGCTTCGAAGCATTTCTTTTCAAATTCGTCAACGTTGAAGTCGGACGTCTTACCAGGTTTCAGGCGACTGAGGGTTTTTATTGCCACGAGCAGACGTTTCATGCCCTTTTCAGCAGCCTGCAATGCATCGTTGGAGAAGTCGAGTTCGGAACGATAGTGAGCCTGGAGGATGAAGAAACGTATTGTCATCGGGGAATACGGCTGTGCAAGAAGCGTGCTGTTACCTTTGAAGAAGTCATCAAGGATGATGAAATTGCCAAGTGACTTGCCCATTTTCTGCCCGTTGATGGTAATCATGTTGTTGTGCATCCAATATTTGACTGGCATCACTCCGTAAGCTGCAACCGACTGTGCAATTTCCGACTCATGATGAGGGAATTTGAGGTCCATGCCACCGCCGTGGATATCAAAAGGCATACCCAGATATTTGGCACTCATGGCAGAGCATTCGGCATGCCATCCAGGGAATCCGACGCTCCATGGGGAGTTCCATTTCATGATATGTTCCGGAGCAGCCTTTTTCCAGAGGGCAAAGTCAACCGGATTATGTTTTTCATCCTGACCGGCAAGTTCACGGGTATTGTTTATCATATCCTCATATTTACGTCCTGAAAGGATGCCGTATGGATTGTCCTTCGAATATTTGGGAACGTCAAAATAGACTGAGCCGTTGGAAATGTAAGCGTAACCGTTGTCGATTATTTTCTGAATCATGTCAATCTGGTCCGAAATATGTCCTGACGCCAACGGTTCTATGGATGGGTCCAGCACATTCAGACGGTGCATATCGCGATGGTACGAATTGGAATAATGCTGTGCGACTTCCATTGGTTCAAGCTGTTCGAGACGAGCCTTCTTAGCAATCTTGTCTTCGCCCTCGTCCATATCATGCTCAAGATGGCCGACATCGGTTATATTCCTGACATAGCGCACTTTATAGCCTAAAAAAGTCAGGTATCTATACAACAGGTCAAAAGTGATTGCCGGACGGGCATGACCGAGATGGGCGTCGCCATAAACGGTAGGTCCGCAGACATACATTCCGACATGAGGCGGAGCAACAGGTTCGAATTTTTCCTTCTTTCCTGACAAGGAATTTGTGATATAAAGATTATGTTCCATTTTTTAATTTTCAATAAAAATGCAAAGGTATATAAAATTCAATACCTTTGCAACGTTATTTCAATCCTAAAAAATGAAAAAATTCTTTTTTGTCCTGCTATTGCCTTTGATAGCAGTTATGTCAAGCAGTTGCGGCAAAGTTGACAAAGATATCACGGCCGCAAAAAATCTCACTTCACGAATTATTCCTGAACACGCCAAATCATTTTCATTCAAGAAATTGGATGCCGACTCAGTTGACCGTTTCGAAATTGAGTCGAAAAACGGTAAAATAATCATTAGCGGCAATAATGCCAACAGCATGGCGGTCGGCCTCAACCATTATCTGAAATATTATTGCAAAACAGAAGTTTCATGGTTTGCCGATGACAAGACGGACATGCCGTCCCACCTGCCTGAAGTGCCGGAAAAAATCAGCATTGACGCCCGCGTAAAAAACAGGTTTTTCCTCAATTACTGCACTTTCGGCTACACTATGCCATGGTGGAGATGGGACGACTGGGAGCATTTCATCGATTGGATGGCTCTCAACGGTGTAAACCTTCCTCTTGCCATTACAGGTCAGGAAGCAATATGGTACAGGGTGTGGACTGATTTCGGTCTGACTGATGAAGAGATAAGAAACTATTTCACCGGACCTGCTCATCTTCCTTGGCACAGGATGCAGAATATAGACCGTCACGACGGACCGCTCCCAATGTCATGGCTCGAAGACCAGGAAGCCCTTCAGAAACAGATAGTCACTCGTGAACGTGAGCTCAACATGCGGCCCGTATTGCCAGGTTTCGCCGGTCATGTCCCTCCTGAAATCAAAAGAATATTTCCGGATGCACCGCTGTCTTCACTCGGCAACTGGTGTGATTTTGACACCGCTTGTTGGTGCAGCTTCCTTGACCCGATGGACACGTTGTTCACTTTCATTCAGAAGAAATTCATCACTGAAGAAACAAAGCTTTATGGTACCGACCACATTTACGGCATTGACCTGTTCAATGAAATGACGCCTCCTTCCGATGACCCACTGTATCTGGGGCGTGTAAGCCGTCAGGTTTATGAGTCGCTTGCAGATGCAGACCCTGACGCAATATGGCTTCAAATGACGTGGCTCTTCTGGAACGAACGCTATTTCTGGACCAATGAACGTGTTGAACCTTATATCACCTCCTTCCCGAAAGACAAACAGATTCTCCTTGACTATTACTGCGAAAGAACGGAGGTTTGGCAGCGTACAAACAAATATTTCGGTGTGCCCTATATCTGGTGCTACCTTGGCAATTTCGGTGGGAACACTCGTCTGGCAGGCAATATCGACACTGTCAACGCCAGAATTGAAAACACTGTCAGAAACGGCGGTTGCAACTTTGCCGGGTTAGGTTCAACTCTCGAAGGTCTCGATTGTAATCCGTTCATGTATGAATATATTTTCGAAAAGGCATGGGACTTCGATTTGCATAAAAACGTTGGGCAATGGATTGAAAGTCTTGCCGACCGGCATGCAGGCAAAGTTGATGAAAACAACCGTGCTGCCTGGAAACTGCTTGCAGACACTGTTTATCAGTCTCCCACATCCCCAGGTCAGGCTTCCATGCTCAATGGACGTCCCACACTCAAACCTTATCAATATTACATCGGCACGACAATCAAATATAACAACATTAACCTGCTCAATGTCCTTGAGTTGCTGCTTAAAACTGAAAGCAACACACGCGCCCATGGCTTTGATGTGGCAAATGTCACACGGCAGCTGCTCAGCAATTTCTTTACCGATTTGTATAAAGATTACTGCAAATTCCATGAGGCTAAAGACATGGCAAAATGTGCTGAAACCGAGAAGATTATGATTGACGTTCTCACTGACCTGGATGAAATATTGAATACTCAGAGTGCATTTCTCCTCGGAAAATGGATTGATGACTCGCGCGCTTTCGGCAAGGATGATGCTGAGAAAAACTATTACGAAAGCAATGCCCGTGACCTTATCACGATGTGGGCGGGACGCGACAATCTGCTTAACGACTACGGAAGCCGGACCTGGGCAGGACTTGTCGATTCCTACTACAAAGGACGTTGGCTGAAATTCTTTGATTATGCAAATTATTACCTTAATGAAGGAAAAGATTTCGACGAGCATTATTTCCGTCAAACCATGACCGGACTTGACACTGTTCCCGAGTATGGATTTGAAAC
>JAFYJP010000170.1 GCA_017538085.1 Bacteroidales bacterium
AACGCAGATTTCATCCCCGGTGAAACCGTTTGGTGATGAAAAAGGATTGCCAGGGGCATCTGCAGCTTTTACTGATGACATGTCAAGGCTGACAATGTTTGAATTGCGTATTGCAGGTTCAACTTCAGCGATGTCTTCTCTTGCAACACCTAAGCGGAACGAATCAAAATATAGTGAATCAATTAGTTCCATGGCTTTCTTGTCAACATAGTACGACTGAAAGCCGATGTTTGTGTAATTGAAAAGGTAATTCGGACGATGAAGAATTATTTTGCTGAGGTAAGATGTGGAAGTGTCGGCATCATTTTCGGTCTCTCCGATATCAAACCTTGAGTCGATACATGTCAGGTTGATGAGCTGTTTCATGTTTTCGTAAGCAAGATAATTTGAATGGACGATGTTGTTTCCGCCGCCAAGAATGATGACGAACAACTTTTCGGCGAGTAGTCGGCTTATTACAGCAGTGGCTGCGGCCATAGTGTCTGAAGGCTCCTTACCTTGTTTGATGTTGCCTACATCTACCATTTTCAGGTTGTCGATATGATTGTATAAAGGGTAGAAATACCTTCTTATCATATCCGGAGCATTGGCACATCCTTCATTGTCCACGGCACATCTTCCTTCGGGAATGCCTATGATTGCTATGTTTGCCTTGTTGATGGGCGGAAATTCATTTTCCTTGGTGTAGAAAAGAGTTTGGTTGCCAATGGAATTGCCTGTGAGAGGAATATCCTGTATATCAATTGGCGACAGGTATGCAAGTAAGTCTGTAAGCATTTTTTGGAAGATTTATTTCTGTGCTTTGTTTTTTGCTTTCTCTATCAGGGTCAGACATTCGGAATAGGTGATTTCCTCCGGCTTGATGGTCTTGGGGATTTTGTAGTTTTTCTTCTCGAATGATATGTAAGGGCCGAATCTTCCGTTGAGTACCAGCATCTTAGGATCTTCGGTGAAGGTCTTTATTGTCTTGTTTTTGTCTTGCTCACGTTTGTTGTTGATGATTTCCACAGCATTCTCCAGGGTCATTGACAGCGGGTCGATAGATGAAGGGATGGAGTAGAATGAGCTGTTGTGGCGGATATAAGGTCCGAAACGACCTTGCCCTATAATGACATCGTTATCCTCATATTTGCCTATGTTTTTAGGATATTTGAAAAGTTCCATAACATCTTCGAATGTGACGTTTTCGAGAGTCTGGCCTTTCTTCAGCCCTGTAAAACGCGGCTTTTCCTCATCTTCCGATTCGCCTATTTGCGCCATCAGACCGTATCTTCCGAGTTTCACATAAACATTCTTGCCTGTTGCTGGGTCAACGCCGAGGAGCTTTTCTCCTCTGACCTTATCGCTTTTGTTATTGTCGGCTTTCTGGATTTCCTCATGAAAATCTGGATAGAAATTTGCGAGCATCTTCTGCCATTCTATCTTTCCCTTGGCTATTTCATCGAAGTCTTTTTCAATTTTTGCGGTGAAATTGTAGTCCATGATGTCACTGAAATTGTTGACGAGGAATTTATTGACAACGTACCCCATGTCGGTGGGAGCTAATTTCCCTTTGGATACGCCTTCCTTTTCCTTGTATTTCGATTCGGTGATTGCGTTGTTTTTGAAATATATGAGGTTGTATTCCTTATTTTCGCCAGATTTGGTTATCTTTTCGACATATCCGCGTTTTTGAATAGTATAGATGGTTGGTGCGTATGTTGAAGGACGGCCTATTCCAAGTTCTTCCATCTTTTTGACAAGACTTGCTTCAGAATATCTGTATGGAGGTTTGGTCGCTTTTTCAGCAGCATTGAGTTCTTTCAGCTTAAGATGTTGGCCTTTCTCAATCTTAAATGGAAGAACGGTTATTTCTTCGTCAGTTTCAGCGTTGTCGGTCGATTCGTTGTAAACCTTGAGGAAACCGTCGAACAGGAGTACTTCGGTCTTTGCAGTGAATATCCTGTCGGTTTTGTTGGATTTTATGGTTATAGTGGTGTATTCCAGTTTCGCATCACTCATCTGTGAGGCGACGGCGCGTTTCCAAATGAGGGAATACAGGCGTTGCTGATATGTGTCACCTTCGATGGAAACGTTTTCGACGTATGTTGGACGAATGGCTTCGTGAGCTTCCTGTGCACCCTTTGACTTGACGGAATATTTGCGCGGACGGGAATATTCCTTGCCATATTCTTTTATGATTTCATTCTTTATAGTGCCAAGAGCCAAAGTTGACAAATTTACGGAGTCAGTTCTCATGTAGGTAATCTTACCGGATTCGTACAACTGTTGTGCAATCGACATCGTTCTTGTGACCGACAGACCAAGTTTGCGGGATGCTTCCTGCTGCAGTGTTGAAGTGGTGAATGGCGGAGCAGGACTCTTAGTCGCCGGCTTGGTCTCGATGGCATCGATTACAAAGTCGCCGTCCTTTATCGTGTTGATGAAGTCTATGACTTCCTCCTTGGTATTCAGCTTGTCAACCAGAGTTGTCTTCAAACCTGCTGTTGACTTGCTGTCAGCCTGCGTGAATATTGCAGATACCTTATAGGCATATTCCGGAATGAAATTCTTGATGGCTTCTTCTCTTTCGACGATAAGTCTTACTACTACCGACTGGACTCGGCCTGCGGAGAGAGCAGGTTTGACTTTCTTCCAGAGAAGAGGTGAAAGCTCAAAGCCAACTAAACGGTCAAGGACACGGCGTGCCTGCTGGGCATGAACGAGGTTGTAGTTGATGCCGCGCGGATTTTCAATGGCATTTAGAATTGCCATCTTGGTGATTTCACTGAATACGATACGTTTTGTCTTGTCTTCAGGAAGGTGCAGAGTTTCAGACAGATGCCATGATATTGCTTCTCCTTCGCGGTCTTCATCGGATGCGAGCCATACGACTTCTGCGTCGTTTGAAAGTTTTGTAAGGTCAGCAACAACTTTTTTCTTGTCGTCGCTGATTTCGTATATAGGGTTGAAATTGTCTTCAACATCTATTCCAAGCCCTTTCTTGGATAAGTCACGAACGTGACCGAAACAAGGTTTAACTTTATAATCTTTTCCTAAGAATCCTTCTATCGTTTTCGCTTTTGCAGGAGATTCGACTATAACTAAATTTTTTGACATATCTTATTAGGGTTTGAAATCTAATGGGGTTGAAAAAAACG
>JAFYJP010000171.1 GCA_017538085.1 Bacteroidales bacterium
ATAGGTTGCGGTGACTGTCTTGTGTACTGTCCCAATGATGCTGTAAAGTTCAGAAACTCAATTGATGAGGTAAAAAATCTTATAGCCGGCCACAAGACAGTTGCACTGCTTGACCCGTCAATATCCGGCGAGTTTGAAGACATCACCGACTACCGTAAGTTTGTCGCCATGATAAAATCATTGGGCTTTTCTAATGTCCATGAAGTCGCTTTCGGCGTGGATATGATTGCTGAAAAGTATAATGATTTGATTAACAACTATCAAGGTAAATATTATATCTTTTCCACCTGTCCGGCTGTGGTCAATTATGTCCGCAAATTTCATCCCGACCTGATAGACAACCTTGTGCCTTTCGTTTCACCTTCCATAGCTATGGCGAAATATCTTAGAAACAAGTATGACAAGGATACAAAATTTGTTTTTGTGGGACCATGTATTGCGAGTAAGGATGAGGAATTTTATAATGAGGAGAAATATATAGATGCCAATATCACCTTCAGGGAACTGCGACAAATGTTTAATGAGTCTGACATCCAGGAACTCAAAGTGAAGTTTGACGATTTCGATGAGCCGTATGGCAACAGGGGTGCACGATACCCATTGGTTGACGGTCTTTTGTATGCTGCTGAATGTGAGGATAGTCCAGTCTTTTCAATGGCTGCTGGGCGCAAGTCTCTTGATGCTGTCAAGACTTTCGCCAATGAAATAAACAAGGTGAAAAAACATTTCAACCTGATATATTGTCGCTGCTGCTCTCTTGGTCCAGGAACAACCGGCGGCAACTTTATCATGAGCGACAATGCAGTAAGAAATTATGAGAAGAAACGCTGCGAGATGCTCAATATCGATTTATGGCGGAAATGGCTCAAGGACACTTCAAATGTCGATTTGAAGACTTCTTTTGTGGTTGATGACCAGCGGACCTCGGAACCTGCTAAGGAAAAGATTGAGGAAGTTCTGGATAAAATCGGCCATAACACCAGCGGCTGCCGTCTCTGCGGTTTCAATTCCTGTTTCGATTTTGCGACCAATGTCGCCAAAGGTCATGTCGATATTTCCGACTGTACATTCTATGAAGTCGAAAATCGTGAAAAGCTTCTCGCCAACCTTGAAAAGGAAAAAGAACAACTGATGGCTGAAAGAGACAGATTCCACGAAAACGAAATAAAGCTCCATGAAAGTGTTGAACGACTTGATACAGAGGCACAACTGATGAATATATTGCTTGACAATCTCAATTCTGCTGTGGTTGTTGTGGATTCGGAATTGTCGATAGTGAAAACCAACAGTGTATTCGTGAATATGCTTGGCGAAAATGCCGCCGAGATAGCCGAGGTGATTCCTGAACTTGTCGGTGCGGCCTTCAATGCACTTATGCCGCCGCAAGTTGTCGATCTTTTCAATAATGTGCTGAATGCCAATAAAGTAATCAGCAATAAGGACATCATCATAGATGAAAAATTCTACAATATTTCCATTTTCCCAATAGGTGAAGGCAGGATGGCTGGTGGCATTTTTCGGGACATGCATTCTGCTGGAATACAGAAAGAGCAGATTATCAAGAAGATAAATGATGTGATAGACGAAAACCTGGAAATGGTGCAGAAAATTGGATTCCTTCTTGGTGAAGGTGCATCACAAACTGAGAAAATGCTGAATTCAGTCATCAATTCGTATAAGATTATTGGCGGCAAAGGCGAGGATAACAAGTAGGACAAGATGGAACCCCAGACAATAAATACAATTGGAAGAAAGTCCGTACCGGTAAAAAGCAGGGACTTTTTTGTGGAAGTTTTCTGCAAACAACGGAATTACAACGGCGAACATATCTGTGGCGATGTGTTCAGAGTCAAGCGCATAAAAACTGAAAACAGAATGATAATCGTGCTTTCCGATGGCATGGGACATGGCGTTAAAGCTAATATTATGGCAACTCTGACATCTTCATTCGCATTGAATTTCACAGAGGAACATAAGGACTTTGAGAAGATTGCAGACATAATAATGAATACACTTCCGGTAAATGCTGAGACATCAACGAGTTATTCCACCTTTACAATTGTCGATATTGATTTTGCAGGCTCTGTAAAGGTGATGGAGTATGACAATCCTCATGCACTGATTTTACGCAGTTTTGAAGAACTTGACATACCATGGTCAAAGTTGGTGATGGATACTGAAAGAAATAAGGGCAAGGTGTTGAAGATGACCACGTTCATCCCGCGCAATGGAGACAGAATCATATTCGGCTCTGACGGCATTGTGCAGTCAGGTCTTGGAATCCTTGACAACAATGTGGGCTGGCCGGTTGAAAAAGTCAAGGAATATGTGTTGCAGCTGATGATGAACAATCCAAACATTTCTGCCAGCGAACTTGCTCAGAAAGTGGTGAATCAGGCTCATAGAAATGACGGTTACGTGTCGAAAGACGATATGAGCTGTGTTTCGATATATTTCAGAAATCCGCGCGAATGTATGATTTGCACGGGACCACCATACGACAAATCGCGTGATGTGGAATATGTGCAGACTTTGAAAAACTTTAAAGGAAAAAAGATAATCTGCGGAGGAACAACAGCTGAAATCATAGCCAAATACTTGAATTTGAATGTAGAAACCGACAGAAATGCAGTTGTTGACCCAGACTTGCCACCTTTGCAAATAATGCCAGGGGTCGGAATTGTGACAGAAGGAATACTGACTCTTACAAAGGTCAATAATCTGCTTGAGCAGGACAGTGACAATTCCCCCGCCGCAGATGCGGGACCGGCTGGCAGAATAGTTTCAATCATCCGTGAATCCGACATGGTTCATTTTCTTGTGGGGACAAGTCTCAACTCAGCACATCAGGATCCGGAATTGCCAGTGGAACTTGAAATACGCAGAACTATCGTTAAACGTATCGCAAAACTGCTTGACGAAGTGCTTATGAAGGATGTTAAAATCACATACTATTGACAAAAAGTTGTATCTTTGCAATTTAGTTTTTAAACACATTGTCAGTTAAGTGAATAATTAAATAATGAATGAAATGAAAGAAAAAAAATTAAAACTATTTTTAATGGCTGTACTTGTAATGTTTTGTGTATCAGCCTTTTCTCAAGATAAGATTTATCTCGTAGGCAATAATGATCCTATCGAATGTGAAGTTAATGAAATAGAAGGGACCACTATTTTCTATACTCTTCCTAATACCAATGCAAAGTTGAAGATTGACAAGTCGCAAGTAGATATGATAAAATACGAAGGCGGATCTGTTCTTTCTATGAATGACCTCGTTAGTGAAGAGGAATATTACAAGGATGCAAAGCGCAATGCCTTGAAATTAAATGTACTGTCACCAATATGGAATGTGGTGGAAATTGCTTACGAACATGCATTTTCCCCTACCAAATCCATTGAAATCACAGCCGGTTATATCGGTATTGGCAGAGATGCATACGACGATGTTGCAGAGAAATGGGATTTCACATACGAGCCGAAAGGTTTTATGGCAACTGTCGGCTATAAGTTTATGGGTACCAGACGCACATATAATCTGAATGACAAGTATCGTTCGATATTGCAGGGTGGTTATATAAAACCTGAATTTGCCTTCAGTTTTGCCAAGAAACTTGAAAGAGTATATGTTTATGATGATGATTATTATGTAAGAAGTTTTAAGGATGTAAACAAGACTATGATGTCGTACTCGCTGATGGCTGTAGGTGGTTACCAGTGGAATTTCGGTGGTTTCATCCTTGATCTCTACGGTGGTTTGGGATATGGCATCGGTTCATACACCAGCTATGGATATCTCATGTTCAATGACGGTTTTTCCGTGGTGATGTCAGCCGGGGTGAAACTTGGATTTGATTTTTAAATGGAGTAAATAACCCTAAATATGCAAAATCATGATAAAAAAATTAGATGATCTTTTTGATGAATTGAAATCACGTCCTACCAAGAGAATTATAGGAGCTTATGCTTGTGACTCTCATACTATTGGTGCAATTTATAATGCAGTAAAAAAAGGTATCGTAAGTGCAACGCTTGTTGGCGATGAGAAGAAAATCGCCGATGTTTGTAAAAGTGAAAATATTGACATCTCGTTGTTTGACATTGTAAATGAGCCTGTTGACACAAAGGCTGCAGCAAAGGCTGTCGAAATGATAAACAAGGGTGAGGGTGATATTTTGATGAAAGGCACGCTTAGTACCGACAGATATATGAGAGCTATTCTCAACAAGGAAAACGGGCTTGTTCCACCTAAGG
>JAFYJP010000172.1 GCA_017538085.1 Bacteroidales bacterium
ATATTTGAAATTCTTTTGGCCATATTCTTTGCGGGCATAAATTTTCATGCCTTTTTGCCGTTCTCTGCGTGAATTTCCGCCATGGGTGCGGAGTCCCGCATTCTGGTTGAAGCCCGTGTTGTCGGTTTCGTAGAATTCAATGTTCATTTCACGTTCCCACTCATCTCCTGACTGATAATAGTTTCCGGTCCAATCCGGGTCGTTTTCATCCCAGTAAACTCCAGGGACAAATATTCCGGTATAATAGTCAAAAAGTGACAGGGAGTCTATACATATCGAAACCACAGGCAAGTTGTGTTCGCATCCCAAGGACTTTATAAAATAACTGTTTGTCTTTATGTCGCTTATGCAATTGCCTGATGGGTCGAAAACAGCCGCCCTTATGGTGATAATTCTTTGTATTGAATCAAGAAGTTCATAATCACCGGGACAGGTTCTGATGTTGTAAAATTCTGAATGTGAATACATCGTTTCATCCAACATCAGTGGGCCGGTATATAGGAACGATGAATCGGTAGGGGTTGCCCCATTAGTTGTGTAATAAATTTGATTTTCGGGATTGTCACAGCTAAGCGACAGTTCGAAACTATTATCATAGAATCCGCCCTGAGCCGAGAAAGAGATGACATCCTGAGCCTGTGCCAGCTTTGAAATGACTATAAGAACAAAAACTGATAAAATGATTAAAATTCGTTTCATTGTAATATAAGTTGACTTCTATTTTATTAATTATTTGTGACTTACTTTCAGACCATGCAAAGTCTGTTAAACTAAATCTGAAAATATAACATGGCAAAGTTACATGTTTTTTTTGATTTTCAGGTGTTATTTTTCATGCGTGTTACGTTTTTTCTGTATTCAACGAAACAATGAAGGCTGATATTCTAAACCGTCACTTTAATTTATCCGAATATATTAAAGTTTCACTTTGCAAAATTGCAGATAAAACGACATGCTATTGTAGTTTTATCTGAATAAAACGACATTGCCTTGTGGAATTGCGGACCTATCAGAAAACCTTCCCGATCCAAAGGTCGGAAAGAAATTCCCTGACGGGGATGATTTCGATATTGCCAACCAACCTACGATACATGTCGAGCGAGACGACCATCAAGCGCGCTTGGGGATAATCTTGTCCGAAAGAGCGCAATCCTCGCAGCTGGTGAGGCTTCACCTCGCTACTTGACTTGATTTCTATGCCAACGGCCGCATCGCCCAAAACCACATCGACTTCAACGCCGCTTCCCGTCCTCCAGTAACTAATTTCATTCTCCCGTTGTTTGTAGCCCAAATAAGCCATCAGTTCTTGCACTATCAACTGTTCGAGTGCGTGTCCGTATTCGGGAGAACCGGGTTGCAGATGGGAGCGTTTCAGCAGGTGATTGGTCACGCCGACATCGAACATGTAGAATTTCGGTGCCCGTATCAACTTGCGTTTCACGGTTTTGGTATAGGCAGGGATTAGATAGCCGAAGAGCGTGTCAACTAAGATTTCGAAGTACGACTTCACTGTAACGGAACTCACTCCGCAGTCGGCAGCCACGTTGTTGTAAACCAGCATCTCGCCCGACGAGAGCGCGGCGGCTTCCAAAAAACGGTTGAACGTGGACAGGTTGCGAATCCGGGCCTCTTCCACAATCTCGGTCTGCAAGTAGTTTCCCACATAACCGCGCAGTCGTTTCGAGGCATCTCCAACGAGATAATGACGCGGAATCATGCCGTTGTTCACGGCCCTGTCGATGTCGAAATCGGGGATTTCGGCACTGACAAGCGGGTAGAAGTTGTTCAGCAACGCCCTTCCGCCCAAAAGGTTCACCCCACCTCGGCGCAACTTCCTCGCGCTGGAGCCTGTAAGTACAAACCGCAGGCCGCAATTCACCATCAGCCAGTGCACTTCATCGAGAAGCACAGGCAGCTTCTGAATTTCGTCGATAATGATCAATTCATCTTCTGCGCAGTCTTTCAGTTCCTCCCTCAACAGGGACGGAGTTCGACTCAAACGCTCGTATTCGTCGCTTTTCAGAAGGTCATAATAGCGGACTTGCGGAAACTTTTGTTTCAAAAAAGTTGTTTTTCCTGTCTGACGCGCTCCAAAAAAGAAAACACTCTCTGTTTCAGCGTCTTGCATTTGGAATATCCTTGAAATCATAAACCTATACTTTAATTTATCCGAATAATTTAAAGTTTCACTTTGCAAAAATACACTTTTTTTCCATATCATCAGCCTTCATCATTTCAAAGAACGAAAATTATTTTGCGTCGGGATGCGCTATCGCTCTGTACCAGCTTAAAAAACAGACACTAAAATTATTTTAGTTGTTAGATGTTCAAAAGTTGACAGCTATAGCTGATACCCTAATGAAATGAATATCGTTGGCTTCTTGGTAAGAGTATTGTAGCCAACCGTGGCCCCCATAGGCCCGATAATTGTTTTTCTGAAATAGCTTGCTGCAAAGCCGTAATCTGGTGTGTTGTTAAACATTGCACGCAGTGTGTTATTGGTATAATAATGCGCTAAGTTATTGTAATTGCCGAAGCTTACCGAAGAACTGAACATTACATTGTGTTTCTCACGCCATTTGTATCGGAGCGTGAGTATTCCGGTTGAAATGCCTGGTCCGGCTATCTCGGGACGTATTGTGCCGATGTATGGCAACTGCTGTTCCATGACAAGACCTGCAAAGGGGCTGCCTATATAGTTTATAAGGTAAAGAGGTGGCAGATAGTATTCTTCGGATTCATCAGGATGGCCGAAATCGTTAATGAAACGTCCATAAATGGCGGGTTCAATGAAAAAATGTTTTGACTTGCCAATAGGAATTGTTGCTTTTAGATGTGCTGACAGAATGTGCAGCGGAGCGTTTCCTCCCATCTGATACCCATTGTCTGTATATGTCCCCATTTCTGCACCTATATCAATGCCCTTTGTCCCAAGGAAAGGCGCATCAAGGTTGCAGAATTTTATTTTTGCATGGTAGGAAATATGGTTGTATTTGTAAGTGATGTGATGTGCCTGTGTGAAATTCGGGACATAGTCCCAGCGTGCAAAGGCACTTACATTGAAGTTTCGTGTCCCAAAATCCTTGATGCCGAAGTCAACTTGATTAAGTGCATACATGAAATGATAGAAATAATCACCGTATTCGTAAACGTCGAACATGTTATGTTGGTACATGTATGAGAGTGTCAGCTTGCCGTATGGCTTTAAAAGCCATGTCAGTGCAAGTTTCCCGTCGAAGCGTGTTCCGATGTGTATCGTGGGTTCCAGATTCATCATCAGTTTTCGGAAGGGTATGACACCGTATAATTCCGCCGACACGTTTGTAATATTGTCATAGTGCGCTCCAAAGTATAATTTTGCCGCCTGCCTTCCCTGGGTGCTTATTAGCAGGTTGTAGCTGCTGTCAGGATTCTGGTGCAGTCGGAATTCCGCCTTGTTGTAATACAGCCCGTATCGCATGGCATACATTATATCTTCAATCTGATGGAATGACAGTTCTAAAGTGTCGTCGCTGAAGCCTTTGAAACGCCAATTAATCAGTTTCCTTTCGTTATCCGAAACGTTGGTTGTGGTTATTTTGTTGATACGCAGAGGTTCATCCATTGAAAATGGTTTGTGGTGAGGCCGTTCTTCCATAGTTATCGGTCCTCCCACCCGCTCGACTATCTGACGAAGTTCATCCCTGTGAGCGGCTGAAGCTTCGTAGCCGCGTCTGATTAAAGTGTCGATGGCGGCTTCATTGAAACTGAGGGCTTCATATCCGCTGACATCGATGTGGATATATACGTCACATTCATTTACATGCTTGTCGAAGTTGTTGAGGGTAACACTGCTAAAAATGCCTGACAGTACATCAAAGGTGGTGTTGATGGTATTTGCTGTCCATGCCTTACGCTCCCTGACACTGACACCGATGATGATATCGGCTCCCATTTCCTTTGCCAAATCTACAGGGAAATTGTCCTTGAGTCCGCCGTCAACCAAAACCATGTCTCCAATAGTCACAGGGGAAAACACACCCGGAATGCTCATGCTGGCACGCATTGCAGTCGCGAGATGACCGCTGCGAAGGTTTACCTGACTGTCGTCAATGATGTTGACTGCAACACACGCAAATGGTATCGGCAGCGAATCGAAAGAAATGCTGTCATGATATCCCATCGTAATTTCCGTAAATAAATTGTTAAGATGATTGCCGAGAATAATGCCCTGACGACTACGCTGCATTTTTCTGAGATTCTGAAATGCCAGGTTGAAGAAATATCTGTTGTCATCCTGGCGCTCTACAATGCTTCGTTCGCTGGGTTCGTTGCTGTCATATATTATCTGATTCCAGTTCTGCAATTTTATAATGGAGTCTATTTCATTGGCACTGTAACCGACACTGTATATGCCGCTTACAAGTGAACCCATACTTGTACCGACCACCATGTCAACAGGTATTCCCATCTCTTCTATCACCTTCAGCGCACCCACATGGGCACTGCCTTTTGCACCGCCTCCGCTAAGTACTAATGCCACTTTCGGACGGTCTTTCTTATTCGTTGTCTGTGCTTGTAGTGTATTTAATGATGAAATTGCTGCAAGTGATAATATAACAGTGACTGCATATATCGGCAACATTTTTATAAATGTGCTTGTCTTCATATATTAAAGTTTGATAAGGACCCTATTTAATAATAGCAAAAGTAATTTTTTTTTATGAAATATCGGCTAAATTTGCAGAGAATTAAAAAAGAAAGATAATTAAACAAGAAACTGATGATATTACAAAAACTTTTTGGATTCGATACCAAAACAATGAAGGTGAAAACCGAAATTATTGCTGGTATCACAACATTCTTGGCTATGGCATATATTCTTGCTGTAAACCCTGAAATATTCACAGCATTGGAAAAATTCGGAATGCCAACGAACTCCGTCTTTACGGCAACAGCACTGTCCGCCATAGTCGGTACGCTTGTCATGTCCGTATATGCCAAGAAACCTTTTGCGCTGGCACCCGGGATGGGGCTGAACGCGTTTTTCGTATATACAGTCTGTCTCGGCATGGGGCATTCGTGGCAGTTTGCGGTGACGGCAGTATTCTTAGAAGGTATCCTTTTCGTCATTCTTACTCTGACTAACGTCAGAACTATCATTGTCGATGCGATTCCTTTGTCTCTGCGAAATTCTATCAGTGCCGGAATTGGTCTTTTCATTGCATTGATAGGACTTAAGAATGGTAGTATAATTGTTGCAAACGATACCACTTTCATTACGCTTGGTGACATTTTCCACGGACCTGCCCTGTTGGCAGTCATAGGTCTTGCGGTTACCTCCGTACTTCTTGTCCTAAAGGTGCCGGGCAACATCCTTATCGGCATTATTGCAACTGCACTGATAGGCATGATTCCGGTATGGCAGATTACTGATGCCGCAACGGGCGAAGTGATGCGTGGCGCTCTCACTACATTTGACGGAGTGGTTCGCACACCGCCTTCCATTGCTCCGATTTTCTGTAAGTTTCAGTGGCGTGACGTGCTGTCATTGGATATGCTAATCGTAGTCTTCACATTCCTGTTTATTGATTTGTTTGACACAATAGGAACCATCATCGGGGTTTCACAGAAAGCTGGTGAATCTGACGCTAACGGTCATATCAAGAACATAGGTAAGGCTTTTATGGCTGATTCGATTGGAACCATAGCCAGTGCATGTTTTGGCACAAGTACAGTTGCCGTATATGTGGAAAGTGCTGCCGGAGTGGGAGCGGGCGGACGTTCCGGACTAACTTCATTTACAACGGCATGCTGCTTCGCAATTTCTCTGTTATTTGCCCCGATTTTCCTCGGCATTCCAAGTTCAGCCACCACCGCAGCACTCGTTATAGTGGGACTGATGATGTTGGATTCCATCAAAAAACTTGACCTTAATGACTTTTCGGAGTCAATACCATCCTTCCTTACTATTATTTTGATGCCGTTTGCTTACAGTATAAGTGATGGTATTCTTATAGGTATGATCTCATACGTGGTGATAAATGCGCTGTGCGGCAAGTTCAAAAAAATCAGCCCCACCATGTGGATTCTCGCCGCCCTTTTCATTGCAAAATATCTTTTCCTTTAATTAAGAAAAATTTTTTATACCTTTGAACTTTAAATTTCTGAAATAATTTTTATCAATCCAATACTATGAAGAAATATTCGAAAAATGAGCAGGAAAGCGCCTGCACAACAATTATGGTCGGCAGCAAGATGATGGCCGACGGCTCACGTATCTATGCACGTTCC
>JAFYJP010000020.1 GCA_017538085.1 Bacteroidales bacterium
GATCCTCTTTTTCAAGAATGCCCTTTACCGTAGTGGTATAAGCATAATGGACTGCATCTGCAGGATAATAATCGAGAACCGAACCGTATGTCAGACGCATTGTCATGTTTGCATCCGGATAATAAGCGACATTGCTGTTCATTTCACGGATAGCAGCCTGATAAAGACGGTCTGCTTTGGTAATTTTATTGAATGATTCATTTGAGCCCATCCTTGCAGAAATAAGCATCATGTAAAGTTCATTGCCTAATTTCATAATAGGATCCTTGTCAATTGTTTTCAGTTTTGGCTTTGCAACGAATTTTTCAAGGTTTTCTCTCGTTGAAGCAACAGAATTCTTAAGTGCATAGTCAACGAAACCGTCAACATCACCCTTGAACTTGCCACCAATCATCTCAAGACTTTCCATATCAGGATAGTTATTGTAAAGATATCTTACAACTTCCCTGAAAATCTGTTCCTCTGTATTTTGGTCATATTCCTTATAAAAACTTGAGAGTATTTCAGCAAAACGGTTGAGCTTTTCTTCCCTTTCATCCTTAGTAAACTCATCATTTCCATATATGCGCATTATTCCCATTCCAACCTGGAAGGCATTCATAAGTATTTTGGAACCGATAAGAGCTCCTTGTGTTGTCCACATTATAGGATACACATCTCCATCAGTTGTTTCCTGATAACCTTCTTTGTAAAGGTCGAACATTTCACCATACTTGCTTTTTCTTTCAGGGTTCTGGTTAATCCAGGCCTTCAGTTCATTTTCAATGGCGAGTTTCTTGTCATATACGTTAAGACGTTTCAGACCACGAGACTCACCCTTTTTGTTTTTGAACAAGTTGGCATAGCTTGCATAGTCGGATGCATACATGATATTCACGGCCTGACTTGATCTCATGCCTTTTTCCATATTGGAAAGCACCACGTCAAAAATACCGTCTATAGCAGGATTCACCTCTTCAAGAGTCTGTTTCACACCGTAT
This sequence comes from Bacteroidales bacterium, assembly GCA_017538085.1. Taxonomy (GTDB): domain Bacteria; phylum Bacteroidota; class Bacteroidia; order Bacteroidales; family BM520; genus RGIG7150. The sequence goes on from JAFYJP010000020.1 coordinate 981, forward strand.
GAAGGCATATATCTTTCGGTTGAGCCAGGATAACCCCAAATCATGGTGAAATCGTTCTTTTCATAACCCTTTATTGATACAGGGAGAACGTAATTAGGCTTGAAAGGCTTGTTGTCTGGTGAATATTCAGCCGGTTCGTTGTTTTCATCGGCATAAACTCTGAAGATGGAGAAATCACCGGTATGACGAGGCCACATCCAGTTGTCAGTGTCACCGCCGAATTTGCCTATTGATGAAGGAGGAGCACCCACGAGGCGAACATCCCTGTAAACCTTATAAACAAAAAGATAGTATTCATTACCTGCGAAAAGGCCATGAACTTCGGTATGATATTTTCCATCCTCGGAAGCCTCTTTTTCTATCTCTTCAGCAATAGCCTCCACAACTTCCTCTCTTTCATCCTCCGACATGCTGTCATCGACTTTGGCAAGAACTCTATCGGTAATATCTTCCATTCTCACAAAGAATTTAGCATACAGACCTTCACATGGAAGTTCTTCTTCGAAACTGTTCGACCAGAATCCGTCTGTGAGATAATCATGGTCTATGGCACTATGTTTCTGAATGGCATCATAGCCGCAGTGATGGTTGGTAAAGAGAAGTCCCTGGTCGGATACGACTTCGGCTGTACAGAAGTCACCAAAGTTTACTATAGCATCCTTAAGACTTGAATGATTGATACTGTAAATCTGGTCAGCAGTAAGCTGGAGACCCATTTCCCGCATTTGTTCGTAATTGAGGTCCTTTACAAAAATAGGAAGCCACATACCTTCATCAGGAACAGGAGAAGGATTTGGAGCCGCATTAACTGTCAAAGCGATTAGAGCGCCTCCGATTAATGATAATAATTTCTTCATTTTCAATATTTTAATATTTAACTGTTATTTTATTAAAAAACGATATCGACTGGGATACCAGATGCGTTGATACGGTCAAGGTCAGCCTGGAGTTGCGGACGGATGACGCCCTGTGTTTCAACGAGTTTCTTAGCTGCCTCATAGCTACCGTCACCTTGCAATGTAATAATCTGTTCAACCAAAGCAATCATGGCATCATACGTTTTGTCGAAATTGACTGTATATTTGCCTGTTTCAGGATTTCTTGTGAAAGCGCCTGCATCTTCAAAAAAGTTGAATATCAGCATATTGGCTTTGCCATGAGCATCAGATGCTCCGAAACGGCATGAACGGAAGATGCCTGCCGTGAAAGTCACGAAATTGTCCATCAATTCACCTGAAGATATCTCACCTTTTTCATAGAGTTTGGCAACGAGATACAGTCCCATGATGTCAGCCTTGGCTTCCTCTATTGCAGAATATTGTTCCTTGAGAGCCTCACGGACTGTGGAGGAGCCATTGACAGTATTTTTAATGCCGAGACCGTGGCCTACTTCATGAAACGTAACGTTTTCGAAGAATGCATCAAACTTTACGTGGCTGAGCTGTGATTCATCAATAACCAGTCCGGCAATAGGAACGACTATGTTGTCGAATTTTGCCTTCATAGTATTTTTGAGCTGAAGCTTGCGGGAACCGCAGGTAAGTTGAACTTCTTCATCATTAGGAAGATTGATGGCTATTGTCTTGCCACCGGCATTGCAGTCACCGGAATAAAGCAACACATCATAAACATTTATGTCGGAATCTGTACCCGGAACCTCCTTTTTGTATTTATCCGGAACAGGGAGACCCTTCTGAAGTTCAGGAAGCATGGTTACAAATTTTGAAAGGTTTTTGCTCCATTCAGC
>JAFYJP010000173.1 GCA_017538085.1 Bacteroidales bacterium
CGCAGATATAGGCCACTGCTGTCTGTATGTCGATAACGTTCACTATGCCGTCAAGGTTGACGTCACCAGGGATTTTATCCTGTGCAATGGTCATCGTGACTGGGATTTCGACCGCATCTGCAACGTTGTTGACGATTGAGCAGGTGGCATTGAATGTGCCTGATTGCGCCCATCCGCCATTGAGCCTCATTGCCACTGTTGTGCTTTCACCAGCCTCAACCACGCCGAATACAGGCTCCACATTCATCCAGCCGATAGAGGATGTAGTTGCAAGTCCGTTGCAAAATATAGGAAATTTGCCTAAATAACTGAATGTGCCGCTGTCAAGATTATATGAAAACAACTGGTGTTTGTAATCTGCCGTATCGACTGAAGTACAATAAAGGGTGTTGGTCTCGAAATCGCATGGTATGTCATGTGAATCACCATAGTTGACCATAAATCCCTGGATTGTATAGATGGGGGTTCCGATACTGCCAGTTTCGATATTAAAAGGTTTGATGTTTCCCGCAACATCCAAAATGTAACAACTCCCATTCCGGTCAAATGTAATGCTTATTGTTGCGATATCGCTGTTTATGTTTGCAACTGCCGTTTCACGCCCTGTCGAAGGGGTTATGCTGTATAATGTTGCATTATATGAAATTGTATTGCAACCGTATAGAGTTCCGCTAACAGGATTGTATGCCAGTGCGCCACTCATCAGCCCGTAAGCTATAATTTCTGTAGCACCTGTGATTGTATTAAAAAGACCGAAGATTCGATAATCACCGGCATTGATAAGATAATATATCATCCCGTCAACATAGCAAGGAGAACCGATATATTCAAATGCGGAATATCCTGTTGCGGTGACGTTTGTCGGGTCATTAAGATTGAATTTGTATAATGTATTTCCGCTTGCAAAATAAGCCTCCGAGTTTTCCGACTTGCTATCGTAATTTAGGAGGGTGTTCCATCTCAGCTGAGAACTGCCGTTGTTGGTGATAGTTATGTTTATGGTGTCGTGCTGCATATAAGACAGTTCTCTTGTGATTTCAGCCGGATTCACCGAAATCGGTGGTGGGGTCATTTGCGGCTGGGCATTTATGTGCTTTGCGCCCGCGAACAGGGTGACACATATAACTGCAATTAAAGTCAAAATTTTTTTCATACGTATATTTATTGATAACTATATTTTTTAGTTTATTTTTTGATTATTTTGGTTGTCTTTGTTTGGTTTTCTGTTTTAATTGTTACAATATACATTTCACTGCTCCACGAGAAATAAGATTAAAAAAGTTTTCTTGAACATAGTTGAATTTTTTTTTGTTGCAGTAATACATAAGGGGACTTCTATTTTTATTCTTTTCTCGTCATACATTCAGACCTTGCGAAGTCCGTTAAACAAAATCTGAAAATACAACATGGCAAAGTTACATATTAATTTTTTATTTTCAGGTCTTTATTGCAATTATTTTTGGGGGTTATAGGGGGGGTAACATGTTGACAATCAATATATTATAAGCATCAGTTCATTCCCAATCGTCTAATTTGCTCATATCTCAACATGTTGTAAACCAGACATGTGAAGATGATTTGGGCTGAATTTCGGAGAAATCCGACCGCCCGACTGCGCATCTCGTGCATACTCCCCTCCATATACCCGAACACATGTTCCACCCGTGCACGAGTCTAAGCTTGTTCTCCTCGCGGCTGTTACGCTGGCGCGGCACCTCCACGAAGCTGCCATCAATGATAATCCCCTTGTCGTTCCGCGACTTCCTCGGTTTGGCCAGCGTATGGAACACTTTGACGATGTTACCATGAAATCAGACCTCGGATACGAGTCCACTGTGAGCAGATGCATTGCGATTAACATGTACAACAGGGCAAAAGCAAATGAAGTTGTCACCTCAAAATGCCTTTGTTTGCCTTTAATAAGAGAATGGGAACGCTTCTATGAAGCCTGTTGAAACAAAACAAACTTCGAACATGTGCTTTAAACATCCAAATAAAATTCTAACGAACATAAAATAAAAAAAAGAAGCCAACCTAAAATCACTTTTTAGTCGGCCTCTTTTTGTGTGAACCTGGCGGGGATCGAACCCACAACCTTCTGATCCGTAGTCAGATACTCTGAATCCAATTGAGCTACAGGTCCATTTATGTTGCAATGACTTATCTCTCTCAATTGCGGATGCAAAGATAATACTTTTTTAATGATATGTTATTTTTTGTTGAAATATTTTTTTTCAACAAAAATGAGGATATGATTTGATGACATTAAAGGTCGTAGTTTATTGTCATTGCTCAATTATTAGATTTCCAGAAACGTTCCATGCGCTGAAACTGTTTCCTTCGCGCGGGCCTTGCGGAATGGCTATAATTATCCTGTGACTGCCGGCTGACAGCTTTTCATAGTTGAATTCAATTGGATTTGTTATAGTTCCCGGGCACCAGCCTGAACGACTGTAGTCTGATGATGTCAGACCGTCAGGGGAATTGCCTGAGCAAGGATTCTTTTCCCTATTGCTGGCACAGTCACAACGCCATGGAGTGAATACTGTCTTGTTACCATCGAGAATAATGCTGTTCGGCTTTCGGTTGAACTCGTCTCCTCCACCCCATCCGCCATGACCTGTGGAAATATAACTGAGAATGACGTTTGCAAGTTCGTGATTGATTTTGAAGTCAACCACAAGAGAATCGGTGTCGAAAAAATCCGAATAGCTTTGTCCTGCCATCTCCATGATATTTAGAGTGTTAAACAATGGTATGACTTCTCTCCTAATACCCGAACCGTTTGGATGATATTTCAACTTTAAGTTTATAATATGTCCGCCTCGGTCATAATTGCCTATGAAGACGCCTATCCATGCCTCGTGTGACAAATATTTGGAAAGAGCAGTCACATCCTGATGAAATACTATTGAATCATACCAATTGTAGTCACCATATTTGTACTTGTTATAGGCTCTTGTTCCGAAAGAAGTGTAAAATCTGATCAGTTCAACAGGAACGTTGTATTTTTCTGTGGAGACTTTTCCATATTGCCTTTTACCTGTTTTGGTCTCAAATGAAGGCAGCATTTCAACACCTTTCAGCAATCCGTCAAGATACGACAGTTCCTTGTCGGTCGGGATTACAAAGACCGTCCCTGTACGGTCGTATGCATCACCGTCAGAATATTGTGAGAGTTCTGCAAAGATGTCATAATTCCATGCGCTGTCAGGCAGTTGAACTTTTCTCAGGACTATTGTGCCGTTGGCAAATCTGTAAACGCTGTCGCCCCCAATTTCCGAATATGATGTCGGTGACTTTATTCCTGTGTCGAAACATATTCTTTGATTGTTGAATATGTCAACAACTTTCGTGGAGTTTTCATTGAGCATTTTCTGAAGCACATGGCTTTCAACTATTTTGCCGTAAGTGCTCGGAAGCAGCTCCTTTGATTTCTTGGAATACTCAATGTTAACAGCCTCCAGTACTCGTGAAGCATTGATTACATATTTCAAAACCAGTCCTTTGGTTATTCCGAAACGTGGAGCCGGGGTGCCCCAAAATTTTATGTCAGAAGTGTAGTATATGTCTATCCTGTTTGAATTTATTGTTGTGTAGGCCTTTTTGCATTTTACTCCTGCTACAGTCTCAGTTTCGTCAGTGTATTCCCAGTTGTCGAATTTGAATTTGTATGTCGAGGAGACAATCTGACCATTGTCAAGAGTGGCACATTGATATACTGAGGAGTCAACAAAGTCGATGTATGTGACTACATCCGGACTTCCGGGATAACTCTCGCCTACCGAATAAATCTTGGCGGAATTTTTTGAAATATCGACAATCGTTGATGAAGTCGTATCGCGATTTCCGTTGAATGACGACTGATATGTAATTGTCACACTTTCAGCGTTCTTCTGTGCAAATGCTGCAGAACATATCAATGTCAGAATTATGTATGTTATTTTTTTCATGTCTATTTAATCGTATCGAAGTTTTTGCCGAACACACCTTCAACTCTTGAAACAGACAAGAATGCGTTCGGGTCAACTCTTTTTATGAGCTGTAAGGCTCTTGCCTTGTCAATTCTTGGGACAATGACCAACAAAACGTTGATGCTTTGTTTGGAGTACCATCCCTTGCCGTCAAGAGTTGTTACCCCTTTGTGTATCTCGTTCACAAATGCATCAGCAATTTCCTGGTATTTCTCAGACATTACGATGAACTGATATGACTGTCTGTGTCCGTTAAGTGTATGGTCAATAAGTGCTGATGTTAACAGCATTGTCACAAAGGCATAAACCACATCGGTCGGATTTCTGTATATAATGTACATGGCAGCAACTATAATCACGTTGCAGTACAGACTGACCCTGCCGGTGGAAACATTCCTATACTTGCTGATTATGAGTGATATTATATCAGTACCTCCTGTGTTACCACCGTTGTTGAAGCACAAACCGAGTCCGAATCCTCCCAAAGTACCACCGAGCACCGCACACATGAATCTGTCATCAATCATCGGCTCTGTTATCAGTTTCTGGAATAGTGTGAGAAGTACAGATGTGACAACAACTCCATAAATAGAGAGCTTAATAAATTTCCAGCCCATTATTTTCCAGGCAAATATAAACACAATCAGGTTCAAGACAAAATACGTGACACCGACAGGGATGCCGTTGCCTGATTTTGATGTCAGAAAATAAACGATTGTACCTATACCTCCAAAACCGCCACTTATTATTCCTGATGGAACGAGGAATGCAGTGACTGCAAAACAATAAATCGCTATTCCTAATGTGATTAATACGTACGACTTTATATTGTTGAGTATCAACTTTCTATCAATAGATTTCATTTTATTTTGTTTAAAAAAAATCGAGAAACCATTTTTGAGATGGATTTCCCGATTTAAATATTTAAAAGAATAAACTATTCGCCGAGAGTAGCCACCATGACAGCCTTTATGGTGTGCAGGCGGTTTTCAGCTTCATCGAAAACGAGTGACATTGGTGATTCGAACACTTCATCGGTGACTTCCATTTCGGAAACGCCGAATTTCTGGTAGATGTCCTCACCTATTGTGGTTTCGCGATTGTGGAATGAAGGCAGGCAATGCAGGAATTTCACGTTAGGATTGCCGGTTTTCTTGACCACATCCATGTTAACCTGATAAGGAAGCATTATATTAATTCTCTTAGCCCATTCTTCCTGAGCTTCACCCATTGACACCCAAACATCGGTATAAAGGAAATCAACTCCTTTGACACCTTTTTCAACATCCTCTGTGAGGGTGATTTTTGCGCCTGTCTCTTTGGCTATTTTCTTGCATGTTTTAACAAGTTCTTCCTTTGGCCAGAAAGCCTTCGGGGCAACTGCTCTGAAATCCATCCCCATCTTTGCGGCACCAACCATAAGGGAATTGCCCATGTTGTTGCGGGCATCACCCATATATGCGAAAGCCACCTTGTTGAGAGGTTTGTCGGTATTTTCCATCATTGTAAGAAAATCAGCAAGAATCTGTGTCGGGTGGAATTCTGTTGTAAGACCGTTCCATACAGGAACTCCGGCGTATGCTGCGAGGGTTTCGACTATTTCCTGCGAATATCCGCGATATTCAATGCCATCATACATTCTCCCGAGGACGCGAGCTGTGTCTTTCATGGATTCCTTTTTGCC
>JAFYJP010000174.1 GCA_017538085.1 Bacteroidales bacterium
CTTTTTTCGAGGATACAGACCTTCAGACCATTTTTGGCCAAAATGTAAGCACATTCAAGACCGCCAAGACCTGCGCCGATAATGACCACATCGTATTTCATCACTTTTCCGAGACTGTCATTGTTATTGCCATAGCCACTGCATCATCCTGTGACAAGTCAACCTTTGCCACGATACCATTGTCACATTCACTGAACTTGGCTCGCATGACATAGTTTGCATTACGGGCAGGGGTTATAGTATAATAAAAACGACAACTTTTGATGTGGCTTATAATGAATTTCTTAGCAAAATGCAATTCAGCACACTCTTTAGCCATCTCGACGATATAGACACCAGGGAGGATGGGGTTTCCGGGAAAATGCCCGGCAAAAACCGGATTATTGAAATCGATTATCACATCAAATTTCAGTTCATCGGTTGTTTTCTTGAGTTTATATGGAGTAAGATCAAGCATGGCTTCTATCAACAAAGAGTTTCATGGCACAGCTGGCGACAAGATGCTGATTATCTGCATCGGAAGATACCGAGGTGTGTGCTTCTATGGCAGTAACATCGCCGAAAATGGTTGTAATCCGGATTTCAGTGGTAAGGACCTCTCCAATTTTTGCAAAGCCCAAAAAGTTGAAATTCTTGATTTCGCCAATATAGCCAGGCCAAATACGACCTTCCTCACGTAACGATTTGTCACCTATGAATGCCGCTGCCGACTGTGCAATGTGCTCCAAAAGGCCTGATTCACCGAAGAAGTTTTCATCACACAACAGATTGCCTTCCTTTATGAGCAAGGTAGTCCTGCAATGCTCAGGAGAAATGATTTCCATATCATCAACCATCACAAACGGAGGACGTTGCGGTATGAGTCCGATGGTTTTCATCACTTATTTTTTCTTGTTGTATATGTAGTCAACAAGATTACCGAATGTGGCAATAGTTTTGACATCTTTCATATCTATCTTGATATCGAATTCCTCTTCAAGGATAGATACGAGGTCAACGATGCTCAGACTATCAAGTTCAAGAGTTTTCTTGATGTCGGCATCATTTTTGAACGCTTCTTTTTCTTTCTCGAACTCTTCGGAAAGTACATCCGTAATAATATTTAATATTTCTTCTTTTGTCATGATATTTTATTAGTATTTCTTTTTACGATTAATGTTGAATTTGTCCCGCCAAAGCCGAATGAATTTGACAGAAAAGCATCGAACTTATAGTTTTCTATGCGTTTTGCCGGGATATTCAGAAGTTTTGTGTCTTCATCCGGATTTTCAAAGTTAAGGTTTGCGGCGACAAAATTGTTTTCCATCATCAGCATGGAATATATGACTTCGCTGGCACCCGCCATCCACATTTCGTGTCCGGTCTGACTTTTGGTGGATGTTACAGGTGGCATGTCATCGCCGAACACGCTATATATAGCCTTTGCCTCGTTCTGGTCACCGACCAAAGTTGAAGTTGCATGGGCATTGATATATCCTATATCTTTAGTATCCATTCCGCTGTTGCGCAGTGCCATTTTAATCGAACGTGCAGGTCCGTCAACATTTGGAACTGAAATATGGTCGCCGTTGGAAGAGAAGCCGTAGCCTGCCACTTCACCAAGAATCTTCGCACCACGTTTGAGGGCTGATTCTTCACTTTCTATTATTACCGTTGCAGCTCCGCCGCTCGGCACCAAGCCGTCACGGTCACGGTCAAAAGGTCTTGAGGCCTTTTCAGGGGCATCCTCACGAATTGAAAAAGCACTGATTCCATCAAAACTGCCAACGACGTACTCATTGATTTCCTGAGCGCCGCCGCATACGATGCAATCCTGAAGCCCTTGACTGATAAGCAGATATCCAAGGCCTATTGCATGTGAACCGCTCGCGCAGGCACCTGATATAGTAAGATTTATGCCTTTCAGCTTAAAAAGACAACTGAGATTCATCGTCACTGTGGAGTTCATTGATTTGAATATGGCACCAGAGCCGATATGCTGAGTATTTTGTTTCTCTATCATGGTTCGGATACCCAGATAAGTTGGTTCAGCCGTAGAATCACCGCCGTATAAAATACCCACTTCATGCTCAGCGATATAGTCCTGATTCAGTCCGGCCATTTTTAATGCATCGTCAGTGGCACAATAGGCATACATTGCATGAGTTGGCATATACACCCTCTGATTTCTGGTCAGAACACCCTTCAGGTCAGGTGTCGCAACATGACCGGTAAGTCCTGACCTATAGCCCATTTCCTTTCTCACGGGGTCAAGGATAATACCGGATTTGCCGTTCCACAATGCATCACGCACCTCATCCAGAGTCGTGCCAAGACACGAATATATTCCCATTCCGGTAATAACTACTTTTCTATTCATTTGGTGTGTTATTTAAGTATAAAGACCTCCGTTGACTGAAATCACCTCACCCGTGATATACGAAGCTTTGTCGGACGCAAGAAATCCCACTATCTCGGCAACTTCCTCCGGTGTTCCGAAGCGGCCCAAAGGAATCGATTTCTTCAGTTCCTCCTCATCAAGACCTTTAGTCATATCAGTTGCAATAAATCCCGGAGCAACAGCATTGACTGTAATTCTGCGCGGACCGACCTCAAGCGCAAGAGCCTTAGTGGCACCAATAAGCGCTGCCTTGGCAGCTGAGTAGTTAACCTGACCTGGCAAACCTTTCAGACCTGACAGCGAAGCAATATTGACGACACGCCCTTTGCGATGCATCATCATATCCTTTATCACACGTCTCGTAATATAGAAAAAACTGTTTAAGTTAGTGTTAATCACGTTGTTCCACTGGGCATCATCCATCAGCACCATAACATTGTCCATCCTTATTCCAGCATTATTTACAAGCACGGAAATGTATCCGTCCGGATGCATAACACTCCATTGCTCCAAAGCTTCAATTATCTTGTCAGGCTTTGACACATCACACTGC
>JAFYJP010000175.1 GCA_017538085.1 Bacteroidales bacterium
CACTGTTGAAGACTGAAACCAACTGCAGCGGAAGTTCCACCACCGTGTTATCAGGGACTTCAATGTAAAAACCGCCGGTAAAAGCAGCCGTATTCAAAGCATAAAAACCGTCTTCATCTATGTCACAAAGACTGCCGAATATTTCATTGACTTTGTCAGCGACATCCATAATATTTTCTACTATGATTTTATTGTCCGATTTGCCGTAATCGACAATATTCCTGCCGTTTACAAGACAATAGACCAAAGGCGAAAAGTTTTCAAGAGTGCAGTTGAAACCAATATCTGTATTGGCATTTTCCACATATAAAGCGAATTGTTTCTTCAGAAATTTCACCGACACAGGACTTTGGTTCTGAAACACAAAACCGTTCTGCCGCAATGAATTGGCTGCCTCCATCCGCTTCATCCTGAACAGATAAGGCTGCTCATGATAAGTCATGTCCTCGATAAAACCGGTTATATTTTTATTAATTTCAAACATATCGGAAGTTGTTACTTGATAAATTGCTCATAACCGTCTTTCTCAAGTTCCAAAGCGAGTTCCTTACTGCCACTCTTGATAATTTTCCCATCATAGAGAACGTGTACCACATCAGGAACGATATAATTCAGAAGTCGCTGATAATGAGTGATTACTATAAAAGAATTGTCAGGTGTTCTCAATTTGTTAACACCGTTGGAGACAATTCTGAGAGCATCAATGTCGAGGCCTGAGTCAGTTTCATCGAGGATGGAAAGCTGTGGTTCGAGCATAGCCATTTGGAAGATTTCATTTTTCTTCTTTTCACCGCCAGAAAAGCCTTCATTCACAGAACGTTGCGTAAGAGTATCTTTCATTTCGACAAGTCTCTTTTTCTCTTCCATCATATTTATGAACTCATGCATAGAAATTGGATCCTGTCCGAAATATTTGCGTTTTTCATCAATAGCATTTCTCATGAAATTCACCATGCTCACTCCCGGTATTTCCACAGGGTACTGGAAACTCAAGAAGATGCCTTCCTTGGCACGTTCGTCAACGCTGAGTTTGGTCAAGTCTTTACCTTTATAAAAGATTTCACCATCGTCTATGTTGAATATCGACCTGCCGGCAATGACAGAAGCGAGAGTACTTTTGCCTGTTCCGTTTGGTCCCATGACTGCATGGACCTCACCCGCATTGATGTCGAGTGACAATCCCTTTAATATTTGTTTTCCGTTTATTGAAACCCAAAGGTTCTTTATTTCCAATAATTTCATTTTCAAAGAATTAAATTTTAACCCACAGTACCTTCAAGACTTACGGCAAGAAGTTTTTTCGCCTCGACTGCAAATTCCATAGGCAGTCTGTTAAGCACTTCGTTTGCATATCCATTGACAATCAAGCCAATAGCCTTTTCCGTAGAGATGCCGCGTTGCTGACAATAAAAGATTTGTTCTTCAGAAATCCTTGAAGTCGTGGCCTCGTGTTCTATCACCGATGAATCGTTTTCGGCCTGGATATTCGGGTAAGTATGAGCTCCGCATTTGTCACCTAAAAGCAGCGAATCACACTGCGAATAGTTGCGTGAATTTGTAGCACCTTTGGCCATAAACACACGTCCGCGGTACGAATTGTCGCTGTATCCCGCAGAAATGCCTTTCGATATGATTGTGCTTTTTGTGTTTTTTCCGAGATGAATCATCTTGGTGCCGGTGTCAGCCTGCTGATAGTTGTTAGTCACGGCAACCGAGTAGAACTCGCCGACCGAATTGTCACCTTGCAGTATGCAACTCGGATATTTCCAGGTTCTGGCTGAACCTGTCTCAACTTGCACCCACGACAGCTTTGCATTGTCGCCCTTGCATACACCACGTTTAGTGACAAAGTTGTAAATGCCGCCTTTGCCTTCCTTGTCACCCGGATACCAGTTCTGCACCGTGGAATATTTCACCTCGGCGTCCTTCATGACTATTATTTCGACTATAGCCGCATGAAGCTGGTTTTCATCACGTTGAGGGGCCGTACAGCCCTCCATATATCTTACTGAAGCCCCCACATCGGCAATAATGAGAGTACGTTCAAACTGTCCGGTCTGCGCAGCATTAATTCTGAAATACGTTGACAGTTCAATCGGGCAGGTCACTCCCTTAGGTATGTAACAGAAAGAACCGTCGCTGAAAACCGCTGAATTGAGCGCAGCGAAGAAATTGTCGTCAGGCGGAACTGCTGTGCTAAGATACTGACGGACAAGGTCAGGGTGGTTTTTGACCGCCTCGCTGAAAGAACAGAAAATTATTCCGTATTTGCCAAGCGTATCCTGAAATGTTGTCTTCACCGACACACTGTCGAAAACAGCATCGTATGCCACATCGGAACTGTTGACGAGACGTTTCTGTTCATCTAATGGAATGCCCAACTTGTTGAAGGTGGAAAGGAGCTCAGGGTCAACCTCATCAAAATTGGTCTGTTTCTTCTTCTTGGGGGCAGAATAATATATTATATCCTGATAATCAATAGGATCATAATCGACATGTCCCCAATGAGGCTCCTTCATTGTCAACCATTTGCGATAAGCGTTCAGGCGAAACTCCAAAAGCCATTCAGGTTCCTCCTTCTTGGCGGAAATCATGCGTATTATATCCTCATTGAGACCTTTTGGCACAACATCCGCTTCGATATCCGTTACAAAACCATACTTGTACTCTGCATTGGCTATTTCGCTGACAATCTGATTATCTGATTTTTCGTTGTTCATTATTTTTCCATCATTTTGTTGGCATCACTGATGAAAGTGGCAAGCCCCTTGTCAGTCAGAGGATGGTTGAGCAGGCCGAGGATAGCCTTCAGAGGGCATGTTGCAACGTCAGCCCCAGCTTCAAGGCACTGTACAATATGACGAGTATGGCGGACAGATGCTGCGAGAACCATAGTCTTGTAGCCGTAATATCTGTAAACATCAACTATCTCCTTGACCAAACCAACACCGTCAGAAGAGATGTCATCGAGACGACCGATGAAAGGCGACACGTATTTGGCACCAGCCTTAGCTGCAAGCAGAGCCTGTCCCACTGAAAACACAAGCGTGCAGTTGGTTTTCTTACCTCTGCTGCTGAAATACTTGACAGCCTTTATTCCGTCCTTGGTGCACGGCAGCTTGACGGTAATCTTAGGGTCAATCTTAAGGAGCTCTTCACCCTCCCTTACCATGCCTTCGAAATCCGTTGAGAAGACTTCGGCACTGACATCGCCGTCAACGATGTCGCATATTGCCTTATAATGTTGGAAAATAGCCTCTTGGCCTTTGATTCCTTCCTTGGCCATCAATGAAGGATTCGTAGTCACGCCATCGAGAACGCCCAAATCCTGGGCTTCCCTTATCTGTTCTAAA
>JAFYJP010000176.1 GCA_017538085.1 Bacteroidales bacterium
TCATTTTGAGCCTGCAAAAATAGTACATTTTTATTAAAACAAAACATTTTTGGAAAATAATTTTTTATTTGGTATTTATTCGCTAATATCAAAAATAATACGTACTTTTGCTAAATTTAAAAAAACTGAAATTATGAAAGTATCACATGTAGTCGCATTCCTTGGCGGAGCCGCAGTTGCAGCTGGAATCACGCTCCTTTTCACAACCGAAAAAGGTGGCGAAATTCGCACAAAAGCACAAAAGTTGTCTAAAGAAGAAATTGACAAGATCATTGCCAAACTGAAAAAGGAGAAGGAAATAATAGAAGAGGAAGAAGCAGAAGCGGAGATTTAGTATGGGCGTTTTTTCAAAATTCGTTGACAATAACGGAAAGATAACAAAGAACGTCAGATCGTATTTTTCACAGAGATACGACCTGTTGAAGGTGGAACTGCTCGAAAAGTCATCAAGGATTCTTGCAGTTTTGTTTTCAATGCTGGTAATTCTCGTGAGTGCGCTGGCTGTCCTTATTTATCTTTCATTTGCCTTTATCTCATGGATTAATGCTTCATTGAACAGTAATGTCGCAGGATATCTTATCGTGGCTTTATTATTTCTTGTCCTGCTTTTGGTCGTAATCATTTTCAATGAAAAACTGTTCCTCAATCCAATAATAAGGAAATTAGGTAAGATTCTTTATGAGGAAAAGGACGATGATGATGAAGAGGAGGATGACAATGAATAGTAATAGATTCGAAAATATCGATGAAGTGCTGAGCTATAAGGCTTCTCTCAAAAAGAAAGTAAAGCGAAAAGAGAAGAAATTCAAAAAGACGTTTCAACTTGTCGGCAACGGCAGGAACTCATCGAACAGCCTGCTGAATATACTTAATTTCAGCAATAAATCAACAAATGATGACGACAACATATCAGTTAGGGAAGTCATCATCTGTTGTGTTGCAGGATATTATATCATATCCAAAATAGTTAAAAAATTGAGAATTAATAAAGTAATAAAAGATAGTTCACAAAAGTAAAAGTATAATAAATTTAAAAAATGAAAAAGGTACATAATTTTAATGCAGGACCAAGTCCTCTTCCAAAACAAGTTGTTGATTCAACAATCGATGCAATTCGTGATTTTGATAACACAGGTGTAGGTTTAATGGAAATTTCACACCGTACCCCGGGTTGGGAACGCACTATGGCTGAAACACGTCAGCTTTGGCGTGACCTTCTCAATATTCCTGCTGAATATGAGGTTCTGTTCCTCGGCGGTGGCGCAAGCACCCAGTTCTTCACAATTCCTGCCAACTTCATGATTCACAAGGCTGCGTATCTGCAGACCGGTGTTTGGGCAAAGAAGGCTGCAAAGGAAGCAAAACTGTTCGGAGAGACCGTGATTGTAGCTTCCAGTGAAGATAAGAATTATACATATATTCCTAAAGGATACACCATCCCTGCTGATGCAGACTATTTCCACATCACAACCAACAACACCATCTATGGTACTGAAATAAAGTACGATATGGACAATGTGCCGGTAAAGTTGATTGCTGATATGTCATCTGATATTATGAGTCGTCCGGTTGATGTCAAGAAGTATGCATGCATCTATGGCGGTGCTCAGAAGAACGTCGGCCCTGCCGGTGTAACTTTCGTCATTGTACGCAAGGACCTCCTCGGCAACATTGGTGACCGCGCATATATGAATCCATTGCCAACGATGGTTGACTATCGCACTCACGCTGCAGAAGAAGCCAAGAACATCTCCATGTTCAACACTCCTCCTGTACTGCCTATCTTTGTTATGCATGAAACATTGAAATGGGTGAAGGAAACAATAGGCGGTGTGGAAGCTATGCAGAAATTCAACCAGAAAAAGTCAGATATGCTTTACGAAGAAATCGACCGTAACAGCATGTTCGTAGGTACAGCTGTCAAGGAAGACCGTTCCATCATGAACCACTGCTGGGTTATGGCTCCTGGTTATGAGGACAAACAGGATGCTTTCATGGCTTACGCTAAAGAATGCGGCATGGTCGGAATCAAGGGCCATCGTTCAGTCGGCGGTTTCCGCGCAACCCTTTACAACGCTGTCACTCTCGAAGATGTTGAAGCTCTCGTTGACTGCATGCAGAAATTTGAAAAACTGAATAAATAATCTAAAAAACTAATTATATGAAAGTATTAATTGCAACAGAAAAACCTTTCGCAAAAGTTGCTGTTGACGGCATTCGCGAAGTTGTTGAAAAAAACGGCTATGAACTTGCCCTTCTTGAAAAATATACCGATGTCAACCAGTTTTATGATGCAGTGGCTGATGCTGACGCATTGATAGTGCGCTCCGACAAAGTCACAAAGGAAGTCATCGACCATGCTAAGAATCTTAAGATAGTTGTCCGCGCAGGTGCTGGTTTCGACAATCTCGACCTTGCAGCATGCACTGCTCGCAACATAGTTGCAATGAACACACCAGGACAAAACTCCAACGCAGTTGCAGAACTCGTCATGGGTATGCTCGTTTATGCTGTCCGTAATTTCTATAACGGCAAGTCTGGGTCAGAGCTCAAGGGCAAGAAACTTGGTCTTCTCGCATACGGTAACGTAGGCCGTAACGTGGCTCGTATCGCCAAAGGCTTCGGCATGGACATCTATGCTTTCGACGAATTCCTCACAAAGGAAATGATTGAAGCTGACGGTGTGGCACATGCAGTTGCTAATCGTGACGCACTCTTTGAAACTTGTGATATCGTTTCCCTGCACATCCCGGCAACACCGGAGACAAAGCAGAGCATTAACTATGCTGTGGTCAACAAACTGCACAAGAACGGTATCCTCATCAATACAGCCCGCAAGGAAGTCATCAACGAACCTGAACTCCTCAAACTGATGGCTGACCGTACCGACCTTAAATATATCACTGACATAATGCCTGATGCCAATGATGAATTTGCAAAATTAGAAGGCCGCTACTTCGCAACACCTAAGAAAATGGGTGCTCAGACAGAAGAAGCTAATATCAATGCCGGAATCGCTGCTGCTAACCAGATAGCTGATTTCTTCAAAACAGGTAACAAGAGATTCCAAGTCAACAAATAATACTAATATCATGGCAGTTATAAAACCATTCAAAGGCTTACGCCCTCCAGTAGAACTTATTGAAAAAGTCGCTTCAAGACCTTACGATGTTCTCAATACCGAAGAGGCAAGAAAGGAATGCGAAGGCAACCCTTACTCACTTCTCCATATTACCAAAGCCGAAATCGACCTCCCAGAAGGCATCAGCGACCATGATCCTCTCGTATATCTCAAAGTGGTTGAAAACTTCAACAAATTCAAGGATTACGGATGGCTTGTTCCCGACAAGGAAGAGAAACTCTATATCTATGCTCAGAGCATGGACCTCAAGAAATGGCAGTATGGCATAGTTGCATGCGCCTGGAGCGAAGACTATGTCAACAAAGTCATCAAGAAACACGAACTTACCCGTAAGGACAAAGAGGAAGACCGCATGAAGCACGTCCGCATCACCAACGCTAACGTGGAACCTGTATTCTTCGCTTATCCGGCTAACAGGAAGATCGATGACATCGTCGCTAAAATCATCAAGGAAAAACCATTATATGATTTTGTTGCCAAGGAAGACGGCTTCGGCCATCGTTTCTGGGTTATCGATGACAAGAAAACCATTGATGAAATTGTAAGGATTTTCAAGGAAGAAATCCCTTCAATGTACATCGCTGACGGCCATCACCGTAGCGCTGCCGCTGCACTCGTGGGACAAGAAAAGAAGGAAAATAACCCTCACCATACCGGAAAAGAGGAATATAACTATTTCATGACAGTTATTTTCCCTGACAATCAGCTCAATGTAATCGATTACAACAGAGTGGTGAAAGACTTGAACGGACTTACTAAGGAACAGTTCCTCAATGCACTGAAGGATTCCTTCGAAGTCAAAGATATGGGCACTGAAATCTATAAGCCATCAAAACTGCACGAATTCAGCGTATATCTTGACGGTCACTGGTACAAACTCAATGCTAAGGACGGTACTTACAACGACAGTGATCCAATAGGCGTACTCGATGTCACCATCCTTTCAAACCTTGTTCTTGACAAAATATTGGGTATAAAGGATTTGCGTACAGACAAACGAATTGATTTCGTTGGCGGCATACGTGGTCTCGGCGAACTGAAACGTCGTGTTGATAACGGTGAGATGAAGGTCGCATTTGCACTCTATCCTGTTTCAATGCAGCAGATTATCAATATTGCCGACACAGGCAACATCATGCCTCCAAAGACAACTTGGTTTGAACCTAAGTTGCGCAGCGGACTTGTCATTCACACATTGGAGAACTATTAATTTTAAACACTAAATATTATGGTAAGTTACAAAGAATTAGGGTTGGTAAACTCAAGAGAGATTTTCAAGAAAGCTATGGCTGGCGGTTATGCCATTCCTGCTTTTAATTTCAACAACATGGAACAGATGCAGGCTATCATCCAGGCTTGCGTTGAGATGAAATCACCTGTAATCCTTCAGGTTTCAAGCGGTGCAAGAAAGTATGCAAATCAGACCCTCCTCCGCTACATGGCTCAGGGTGCCGTTGAATATGCAAAGGAACTTGGCTGCAATATCCCTATCGTTCTTCATCTTGACCACGGTGACACATTCGAACTCTGCAAATCCTGCATCGAACTCGGATTTTCATCTGTTATGATTGACGGTTCATCACTTCCTTACGATGAGAACGTCGCTCTGACAAAGAAAGTGGTTGACTATGCTCATCAGTATGATGTTACAGTTGAAGGTGAATTGGGCGTTCTTGCAGGCATCGAAGATGACGTTCACGCTGAAACCCATACCTACACACGTCCTGAAGATGTTGAGGATTTCGTGAAAAAAACCGGTGTTGATTCATTGGCTATTAGTATCGGCACTTCTCACGGTGCCAACAAGTTCAAACCTGAACAGTGCCAGAGAAATGCTGATGGCATTCTTGTACCACCACCACTCAGATTTGACATCCTCGAAGAAATCCAGAAACGTATTCCTGGTTTCCCGATAGTTCTTCATGGCTCATCATCCGTACCACAAGATCTCGTAAAGATAATCAACACCCACGGTGGCAAACTGAAAGATGCTGTAGGAATTCCTGAGGAACAACTTCGTAAGGCAGCAAAGACCAATGTTTGCAAGGTCAATATCGACTCAGACGGACGTCTTGCAATGACAGCCGCTATCCGTAAGGTTTTCGTTGACTCACCAGAGGTGTTTGACCCTCGTAAATATCTGGGTCCGGCACGTGATTCCCTGAGAGAACTCTACAAACGTAAAATTAAAGATGTATTAGGCAGCGATAATAAAGCTTAATTGAAAGTTTTATGCTATTGTTAAAGGCGGGAGCAATCCCGCCTTTTTTATATAAATTTTTTATCTTTGCAACATGAAAATTGCAGTGAATACACGATTGCTTCTTCATGGACGTCTTGAGGGTATCGGCTGGGTTTCCTACGAAATCCTCAGCAGAATCACTAAAGCACATCCCGAACACCAGTTCTACTTCCTCTTCGATAGAAAGTATTCAGATGAATTCGTCTTTTCCGACAATGTGACTCCTGTGGTGGTTCACCCGCAATCCCGACTTCCGATACTCTGGTATCTGTTTTTCGAATGGGGAATACCTCACGCTGTCAGAAAGATTCAAGCTGACTTGCTGGTTTCCCCCGACGGCTGGACCTCTTTGCGTGCTAAAATTCCAAAACTGACAGTTTTCCATGATTTGAATTTCGAGTATTATCCGCAGTTCATGCCTAAACGAAATCTCAGATATGTCCGTCATTATGTACCCAAATATGCGAAACAGTCTGACAGGATAATTGCAGTCTCGCAATTTACCAAGGATGACATCGTTAAGTTGTATAATGTTGACAGTGAGAAGATTGATGTTGTTTATAATGCTGCCAATCCGATATATAAGCCTTTAAGTGAAGCTGAAAAGACATCCGTGAGAAATAAGTATGCTGAAGGTTGCGAGTACTTGCTTTTCGTGGGGTCACTCCACAAACGAAAGAATCTGATTAATATGCTTATGGCGTATGACAAATTCAAGGAGCATGACCAAAATAACGTGAAGATGGTGATAGTCGGAACAAAGATGTGGCGCCGCCCCGATTTTGAAGATACATATAATGCCATGAAACATAAGGATGACGTGAAATTCATCGGATATCTTTCATCCGAAGAATTGTCAAAGGTTATGGCATCATCGTTGGCATTGACATACGTGTCTGTTTTTGAGGGATTTGGCATACCTATAGTCGAGGCATTTGAATCTGATACCGCAGTCATTACATCCAACACGAGCTCTATGCCCGAAATAGCTGGTGATGCAGCCCTGTTGGTTGACCCGTTCAGCATTGATGATATTGCCGAAGCGATGGAAAAAGTTGCCGCCAATCCGGAACTGCGCAAATCGTTGATAGAAAAAGGAAGAGTAAGACGTAAGATGTTCAATTGGGACAAAAGTGCTGAGGAATTCTGGAGAATAATAGAAAAAATGATTAAAAACCATAACTATGAGTAAGAAGATTTACCTTTTAATTTGTGTTATACTAATATCACAATCCCTTAAGGCTCAATACATTGCTGAGGGTGGTGCACAGTTCAGAAACTATGGTTTCGAAAACTGGGAATATTTTGACACATCAGATACCAACAGTTATGAACCTGTTTTCTGGCACGCATGGATGTCGGCGTATGGTGCGTATAATCCGTTGCAGAATGCCAAGTATCAACAGATATGGAAGTCGCCGCATACCCGTCCGGGTTCTGATGGAAATGTAAGTGTGAAGTTAACTGCCCGCGATGTCTTGGGACTGATAACCGCAAACGGTGGAATCACCAATGGCAGGATTCATGTGGGAAGCACTTCAGTGACAGATACCACTAATTTTAACATTACGCTTCGTGAGTACGACTCATTCAACACTCCGCTTGGAATGTATCCCGATTCTCTGACTGTATGGGTTGCCTTCGTGTGCGAGTATTCGAACCAGTTAGCGCGCGTAAGAGCTATTGTGCACGGTGACGACAATTTCAGCGAACGTGCCAACGGTACATTCAACCATCCTGACATGTACTGTGGTGAGGCTGTGCAGTTGTTCCCAAGAACCAACAACATTTATGACACGCTTAATTATCATTGGACGCGTTTTTCAATACCTTTTAATTATACAGGTCCGTGTGATAATCCTGCATACGTGCTGTTTACAGCTGGGACGAATCAGTTTCCAGGGCAGGGAGCAGGCAACGAATATGTTCTGATTGATGATATTCTGCTGATATATAACCCTACGCTAACTCTCGGTCAGATACCGGTTTCAAAGATAAGTGTCCCGGAAGAAGGCTATCAAATCGATATTCCTTTTATTGTGGAAGGCACTATGTCCCCATCGAACCTTTCGGCTGAACCTAACGTTGTAATCGCCCAGTTGTCAGACAAATACGGCAGTTTTGCCGACCCTGTCACAATCGGAACCCTGACCACGGATGTAAGCGGGACAGTTAACGCTGTGATTCCTTATTCAACTCCTTCAGGAAACAAGTATAGAATTAGGGTCGTATCGACAAATTATCCGCTTGTTTCGGAGGATAACGGCAGCAACATTACCATTATCCCGGAGGAGGGAATTGAAGAACATGACAGCCCGTTGAAACTGTATCCTACTGTTTCTGATGATTTTGTGAGGATTGAGTCAGATGATGTTATCAAATGTGTTACGCTGTTTTCGGCAGATGGAAGACTTGTAAGAAGAACTGACTATAATGGCAGTGAAAAGAATATCGTTTTGCAGATAGGAGATTTGCATAGTGGTCCTTACAGTGTTTTGGTTAATACAGAAAGTAACATATATAAATCGGCGCTTATAAAAAAATAAAAAATTAATTATTTATTTTATAAAAATAATGTATTTTTGTATGATTAAGTTGTTTAGATGAATTCTAAGAGAAGAACAAAAAATAATAATGTTTAACTAATTAAAAATCAAGCTTATGAAAAAATTTTTCAAATTATTCTCATTAGTGCTTTTTGTAACCGTATTATTTGGCGGTTCATACGCGCTTAATGCTCAAAAATCTGTCATTGCTGAATCACAGGACGTTGAAGAAGGTGGTTCTTCTTCTTCAGAACTCATCAATGCTGATTTCGAAATTGGTAGAGATGGTGAAAAGGTAGCTCAGACTTACGCAGCAGCTGGTTATGATTTCTTCACAACATGGAGCAGCGCTCCAGGTGGAGCTGAAGA
>JAFYJP010000177.1 GCA_017538085.1 Bacteroidales bacterium
CGCTCATTTATTCCCAGAAGACGACAGGATAAGAGTTGATTTTGCCGCTCCAGTTGAATCAGTAACTCCCGGCCAAAGTGCCGTATTCTACGAAGGGAATGATTTAATCGGCGGAGGGATTATATCCTGATAAAAACACAATATGCGGCATATTCACGTGATATATGCCGCATACGTATTTTATATTTGAAGATTAATCAACAATTGAATATTGGATTCCGAACCACGAATCAAGCGTATCATCAGCTTTCATCTCCATCTCAATGGTGACATGTTTTTTAACGTTGTCGTAGATTACAGCCAATGAAGCCAACTCATCAAATATTCCCAACAGATGAAAACGTTTGAATGACAGCAGATTAATCGGAAGGACAATATATGCAATTGACGAATAGATATACACTTTGTCCTTAAGAGGGACATCAGGGTCTGTAAGCACATAATATAGAAGCAGCAATGGGCGTACTGCCTTGCGGCCCAATCTTTTCGAGAGAGCCTTTATTTTGTTCAGCAAGTCTGAAAGCATTGGTGATGAAAATTCCATTTCTTCTGTATTAATTGTGTATTAATTGATTATTGAGATATCATCAAACATCGTGCCATGACATTCTACGACATAATGTCGTTCAGAAACAGCCTCCTCTAAAGTCAGAAACTTGTGGAATCGTCCTTGTTGAGCATGAGCCATAGTTTATCCTTCAGTTCCTCAATGTTATATTGAATAGCTGAGGATATGAAGATACTATCGACATTTCTTGGCAACTGGCGATGCAGTTCCCGTTGACGTTTTTCATCAATAAGGTCACATTTTGTTATTGCCAGCAGACGCGGTTTGTCGAGTAATTCAGGATTGAACTTCTCAAGTTCTCTAAGGAGAATGCGGTATTCCTGCGACAGAGTTCTTGTTGTTATACACGGGACCATGAAAAGCAGTACCGAATTACGTTCGATATGTCGCAAGAATCGGTGTCCGAGACCTTTGCCTTCGTGAGCACCTTCGATAATACCTGGAATATCAGCTATAACGAAAGAATTTTCACCGTGATGTTGAACCATGCCGAGATTCGGGACCAGAGTAGTGAACGGATAATCTGCAATTTCAGGCTTAGCTGCCGACACCACAGACAGCAATGTCGATTTGCCTGCATTGGGGAATCCTACCAGTCCGACATCAGCGAGGACTTTAAGTTCAAGTATAATCCATTTTTCGGAGCCTTCCTCACCAGGCTGTGCAAACTTAGGGGCACGCATAGTGGAAGATTTGAAGAAGCTGTTGCCCTTTCCGCCACGTCCGCCCTTGAGTAGAACGAACTCATCTCCAGCCTGTGTCACTTCCCCCATTAACTCGCCTGTTTCAGCATCCTTTGCCACAGTTCCGAGCGGAACATCGATATAGACATTATCGCCCGTTTTGCCAGTGCTGTACTGTTCACCGCCATTGCCGCCGTCACCTGCCGAAATATGTTTCGTGTATTTCAGATGAAGCAAAGTCCATTTCTGTGGTACGGCACGAATAATAATACTTCCTCCATTACCGCCGTCACCGCCATCCGGACCACCGGTGGCATTGTGCTTCGACCTGAAGAAATGCTTCGAACCGCTGCCTCCTTTGCCTGAATGACAGAATATCTTCACATAATCTACAAAATTGGATTGTGCCATATCGCTATCAAAAAATTAAAAACAAACTAAATTATCTCATCAACTATCTTGCAGATCTCTTTATTGATGTCCTCAATGGCACCGACTCCGTTGACTTCATACAACTTGTTCTGTCTGCGGTAATATTCCACGATAGGGACAGTCTTGGTATGATATTCATCAAGACGTTTCTTTAGGGTCTCAAGGTCATCGTCGGCACGATGGTCTTTCTCGGCTCTCTTGGAAATCCTGTCAGCAAGCACCTGTTCGTCAACCACGATGTTAATCATTCCGACGAAAGGAACATCTTCCTTCTTCAACACGCCATCAAGCATTTCGGCCTGACGCAGTGTCCTTGGAAATCCGTCGAGCAGCACGCTTTCAACGCCTGATTCCTTAGCCTTTTTCATAAAGTTGACAATAATCGACAGCACAACATCGTCAGGTACAAGCTGACCGTTGTTGATAAGACCGCTGACTTGTTTGCCAAGTTCGGTTCCTGCTGCTATTTCACTTCTCAAAGCATCTCCTGTAGAGATGTAACCTATGTTATACTTCTGTCTAAGTATTTCTGCCTGCGTACCTTTTCCGGCACCAGGTGCGCCTGTCAATGCAAACGCCGTTAATTGTGTTTTCAATTGATATATGTTTTTATAATTACGTCCATAACCATTGTAATCGAAGCCATACCCTATTATAAAATCATTAGGTATAGACTTTCCAATGAAATCTATCTTATAAGTCCCTTTGAAGGAACCAGGCTTAAAAAGTAGTGTCGCAACTGCAACACTTGCAACATTCATATTCTTCAACTGCTGCAGCACATATTCTATAGTCAGCCCTGTGTCGATAATGTCTTCAGTAATGATGACATCTCTTCCCGTCAAAGGGATATCAAAGCCTATCAACTGGTTGATATGTTCAGTCGATTTGGTTCCAGAATAGCTTGAAACCTTCACAAAAGATATCTGACAGTCAAGATTGATATTCTTCAGAAGGTCAGCTGCGAACATAAAGGCACCGTTGAGAATACCGAGAAAAAGCGGCTTTTTCCCTTTGTATCTTTCATTGATTTCGGAAGCAACTTTCTTTACGGCCGACTGTATTTCATCTTCCCGCATATAGACATTGAATGTCTTGTCTTCTATAGTTACAGTATCCATAATGGTTTTATTTAAAGTTTATTCGTTCATGACTGTTGTCAGTACCACATCCCCGACAATTTTGAGACTTTTGGAATCTATGCAGTTTATGTCATCCTTCAACGTATGCCAATTTTCATGGAACAAGCCATTCGGTGAATCGAAATCCTGATGTATTATGTCGATGGTCGGTATAATCATAATCTGATTGATAAAAACATGGTCATCGGTAACGATACCTCCGGCCTTATTGACGAAATAATTGCCATAACCGATAGCTGCTGCGTTTTTCCACACTTTATCCACAACTCGTTTCGCGAAATAGTCGGAATACTGTTCGCGCAGAAAAGTCGGATTACTGTTACCCACCATATCGAGCAGAATGCCGTAGGAAGCATCATATCCCAGGACATGCGGATTTTTCGCCCAATATTGTGCTCCAAGTCCCCACAACAAATCAGTGGAAGTGTTGGATCTGAGTTTATAATCATCCGTAGGTCCGTAATCTTCCATATCGAGGAATATTATATCCACTCCAGCATTCGGGCGGGAAATCGACAGCTGGCGGGCAACTTCGAGCAGAACGCCCACACCGCTTGCGCCGTCATTGGCACCATCTATAGGTGTATTGTGGTTTTCAGGGTTTTCATCATAGTCGGCAAAAGGGCGTGAATCCCAGTGTGCACAGAGAAGAAGACGCTTCCCGGTCTCAAGGTTGAAGGAACCTATGATGTTCTTTGCATCGAATTCCTTGCCATCAAACACGCGTGACTTGAAGTTCTGAACGAAAACAGTGTCGCAAAATTTTCTAAGCTGTCCATACAAATAGTCAGCACAGTCTTTATGGGCTTTCGACCCTGGAACTCGCGGTCCGAAATCAACCTGATCTTTGACAAACTGATAAGCCATTCCCTCGTCAAAATCCTTGAAAGCCTTCACGGTCTCATCAGATTTTTCATTATGAGTCACCGGCTTTTGCGAATTTTTGGAATTGTTATTACAGCCAACCATTGACATGCATATCAGAGGAATAAGTATCAGATATAGTTTATTATTCATTTTCGTCTATTTTAAAATTTCCCGAAGGTTGTAAAATAGTCCAATGGTCGAACGTCTCGTCCGCTTCCATGCCACCGGCACCATAAATTGTCTGGTCAGGTGTCACTATTTTCACAGGCGTATCGGAAAATATCATTTTTTTGTTCTGTTCCCAGCTCAAGTGTTGAGTATAAAGAGTTTCACCCGACTGATGATTGGTGAGAATCACATTACCGCGTACCTCCACTATTTTTTTGCTTTCGATATTGATGCCATAATCGGCTGTAAGTGAAGTCTTGACGCTCATGTCGCGTTCGAAGAAATTCACTTTCATGCCATTTTCAAACACCAGTTTATCCTGATTCAAGTAGCTCTCAACATCATTGCCAATAATAACAAAAATGATTCTGCCCTGTTCGCTGTATTTCAACTCCACGTTGTGGAATACCTCTTCAGGTATGGAATCAGAATAAGGTCCATTAACGGACACACCATTTTTTTCATTATCAGAACATGCTGATAACAAAACGATTACAATATTTAATAAACAACAAAAGCGCAGACAGCTGTAATACCATCTGCGCTTGTTTAAGAATTTCATGTTACTTTGCTGCTCTAATCTTAGTAGTCCTATTGATCCAGCAGCCTACTGTGTAGGTGTCACCTTCCTGCAGACTGTTGAAGAATATCTTGTCCATTGACGGGAAGTAGCGTGAATAATCTCTGATAAGGGCATTAGCTTCATTGGCAACGGAGCTGTCAACCTGTTTAGCCTTTTCAAACATATCAACTGCCACCCAGAAAACTGCACCTGGAAGCTTTGGATCATTGCAGCTATTGTTACTCATTGCATAGAGCTGACCAATCAGAATATAAGGCTCACCCTTTGTAGAATCGAATGAAGCAGCCTTAAGAGCATAGTTGCGAGCTTCAGGGAAATTGTTCTTCTGCTGATAGCAGTGAGCAAGAATGGTGCAAGCCGTGTATTTCTTAGCGTCATCTTCCATGCCAAGAGATTCAAGGAGATAAACAATTGCCTTATCATAATCCTCATTTTTCAGCATAAGTTTACCAAGCATGAATGCAGACTCAGGAGAAGGGTTGAGCTTATGATACTGAATTGAAACTTTCTCGAAGAGTTTGTCGGAAGTGCAACCTTTCTTATCCAGCATATAGGAAATCTTCTTGAGAAGATCTATGTCTTCAGGAGTTTCATTGAATTTCTTTTCATAGATAGGAATGAGGTTTTCGCAAGATGCGTAAGGCTCAAAATTGCTTTCAATACCTTCACGAAGGTTGAGATATTTATCCTTTTCCTTTGTGTTGTTCTTGACATTA
>JAFYJP010000178.1 GCA_017538085.1 Bacteroidales bacterium
TCATCCTAAGGTGTTGATTTTCGATGAACCGTTCAGTGGTTTCGACCCTGTAAACACCAGTGTCCTCAAACAGGAAATCATCAATCAGAGGAATAATGGAGCGACAATCGTATTCTCAACACATAATATGGAATCCGTGGAAGAATTATGCGATAGCATTGTCCTCATAAATAATGCCAACATAGTTCTTGACGGTAAGGTGAAAGACATAAAGCAACGCTTTGGAACTTCTCTGTATAACTTTGATATTGAGATGTTTGATGACTATAGTCAGAATCTTGTTGAGGAGATGAAACATAAAGTCGATGATTGTATCATCAAGGACGGACATTTGTCGGGAAATATTTCATTGGACAAATATTTAGGGGAATCCTATTCCAATGCAAATGTTTCCGACAAACATCTGAAGGCTGAAGCCACTAATATGATTGTCAATGATTTAATTAAAATAGGCAACATCGTTACTTTCAATGAAGTGCTTCCTACAATGAATGACATCTTCATAAAGACTGTAACAGCCAATAAGGAGGAAAAATAATGGGAAAGATTGGATTGATTATAGGAAGGGAATACTTAACGAGAGTCAAGAAAAAATCATTCATTATAATGACTATTCTTGGCCCTATTCTGATGGCTGCCGCCATTATCATTCCTTCTTACATAGCCATTAAGTCAAGTGAAAAGGAACCGGCTACTACAGTCGGAATAGTTGATGAATCAGGCTTTTACGATGACGTTTTTGTCAGTACTGACAGAATTGAATTCCAATATCTTGATTCAAGTCTTGCCAAAGCCAAAGCGCAGGCAATAAGCGGGGAAATGCCGTACGTGTTGTATATTCCGGAAGCTGATTCGGGTGAATTCCCTTCAAAGGCTGTTTTTTATGGTCAGGAGAACGTCGGAGAAAAGCTCAAGACAGTTGTAAGCAACATTATGTCGAACAAGATTAAGGACACCAAGTTGCAGCAGGCGGGAATTGACAGTGAACTGCTTAAGTCTATTAAAACTAATATCGATGTCACAAGTTACAAGATTGATGAAACAGGAAACGAGAAACGGTCATACAATGAAATCAGCCAGATTTTAGGATATATTGCCGGATTGCTTATATATATGTTTATCCTTATGTTTTCATCACAGGTTATGCGTGGTGTTATGGAAGAAAAATCATCGCGAATAGTCGAAGTTATTGTTTCTTCTGTGAAACCGTTTCAGCTTATGATGGGAAAGATAATAGGCATAGGCCTTGTCGGACTTACACAGTTCCTTTTGTGGATAGTTCTTACTCTTGTGCTCGTAGGTGCTTTCGGGAGTTCCATTTTACCAAAGGAAACTAATCCAATTGAAGTTGTGAACTCTGTTGCACCGGCTGGTAGTGAGCAGGTTACGGATATTACCGAAAGTTTTGCTTCATCAGGAGTGGCTTCTGATATTTTAAATGCTGTCTCATCGGTACACATCGGACAGATTTTATTATTATTCCTGTTGTATTTTGTCGGAGGTTATTTGCTGTATTCTTCAATTTATGCGGCAATCGGCGGCGCGGTGGACAGCGAGGATGACACACAGCAGTTTATGTGGCCGGTGACCATAATAATCCTGATACCTGTTGTGTTGATAGCAAATATTGCCAATGAACCGTCCGGACCTATTGCCTTCTGGCTGTCAATAATACCTTTCACATCGCCTGTTACTATGATGATACGACTACCTTTCGGTGTTCCGGAATGGCAGCTGATATTGTCTTTGCTGTTGCTTTTCGGTGGATTTGTCGTTATGACATGGATTTCCGGTAAGATATATCGTACAGGTATTCTGATGTATGGCAAGAAGGTTACATGGAAGGAAATAATCAAATGGATTAAAATTAAATAATTATGAAAGATTACCTTATCCTGAATATAAAAAGTCTTCTTGGCATTGATGAAGGCGGCAAGCTGAAGTTTCGTGCCGGTGAAGATATGGATAGAATAAATAGCATTGACAATGCTTTTCTGTTGATTTCCAACGGTAGAATCAAAGATTTTGGCAAAATGTTGGACATCAAGGCGAATTATTTTACAGATGGTTGTGTAATCATTGATGCCACCGACCGATACGTTCTTCCGGCATGGTGTGATTCGCATACACATCTTGTATATGCCAATTCACGCGAGCAGGAATATGTTGACAAAATCAAAGGTTTGTCGTATGAAGAAATCGCACGCCGTGGCGGAGGCATTCTCAACTCGGTGGAACGACTGCATCATACTTCTGAAGAACAGCTTTACGATGAGGCTTTTGCCCGTCTTGAACAGATGAGGTCATTGGGAACAGGTGCCGTTGAAATCAAGAGCGGTTACGGACTGACAACGGAATCAGAACTCAAGATGCTCCGTGTAATCAGACGTCTGAAGGAAACAAGCGACATGACAATACGTTCCACATTTCTTGGGGCACATTCCATACCTATGGAGTTCAGGGACCACCAGGAAAAGTATGTCGATATAATTGTCAATGAAATGATTCCTGAGATTGCAAAGGAGAAACTTGCTGATTTTGTTGATGTTTTCTGCGACAGGGGATTCTTCACGGTGGAAGATACATCCCGTATTTTGGAGGCTGGTGCAAAGTATGGTATGAGACCTAAGATTCATGCCAATGAATTAGATTATTCAGGTGGCATTCAGATTGGTGTTAAATATCACGCTTTGTCGGTTGATCATCTTGAATATACTGGTGATGCTGAAATCGCGGCATTGAAAGAATCAGACACAATTCCTACATTGTTGCCTGGAGCGGCTTTCTTCCTAAATATGCCGTATGCTCCTGCACGTAAGATGATTAATGCCGGTTTGCCTGTTGCTCTTGCAACAGACTGCAACCCCGGTTCATCGCCTTCGTGTAATATGCAGCTGATATTGTCTTTCGCATCCGTTTTGTATAAGATGACACCGGTGGAGGCCATAAATGCTGTGACAATTAATTCAGCACGTGCTATGGGGGTTGAGGATGAGCTCGGAACCATTACTGTAGGTAAAAAAGGTAATGTGGTGATAACTAAGAAGATACCATCTATTGAATATATTCCGTATGCATACGGGGAAAACAAGATAGAGAGAACGATAATATGTAAATAATTTAAACAAAAAAGATATGAGAAAACTGATAGAATGTGTTCCTAATTTCAGTGAGGGAAATGACATGGCTCTGATTGCCAAAATCACTGATGAAATCCAGAAAGTCGAAGGTGTAAAATTGCTTGATGTGGATCCTGGCAAGGCAACCAACCGTACTGTGGTCACTTTTGTTGGGGAGCCGGAGCCTGTCTGCGAGGCAGCGTTCAGAGCTGTAAAACTGGCTGGTGAACTTATTGACATGAGTAAGCATCATGGTGCTCATCCACGTTTCGGTGCTACTGATGTATGTCCTTTGGTGCCTGTGGCAAATATCACAATGGATGAGGTTGTGGAGTATGCCCATAAACTTGCTAAGCGTATTGGCGAGGAATTGCATATTCCAATATATTGTTATGAATCAGCAGCATACGAGGAAAAAAGGAAGAATCTTGCCAACTGCCGCGCCGGTGAATATGAAGGTTTGAAGGACAAATTAGTCAATCCTGAATGGAAACCTGATTTCGGACCTGCAGTGTTTGATGAAAAAGTGGCAAAGACAGGTGCAACCGCAGTCGGAGCACGTAATTTCTTGGTGGCATACAATGTTAATTTGAATACCACTTCCACAAGACGGGCCAATTCCATTGCTTTTGATGTTAGGGAAAGGGGTAGAGTGAAGAGAGAAGGCAATCCTTTGACAGGTAAGATTGTCAAGGATGAAAATGGTAACAGTGTATATACTCCAGGAACACTTAAATCAGTCAAGGCAATAGGCTGGTACATAGAAGAATACGGCATTGCACAAATTTCAATGAACCTTACTGATATCACAGTCTGCTCCGTTCACAAGGCCTTTGAGGAGGTCTGTGAAAAGGCTGCTGCGCGTGGCATCAGAGTAACTGGTTCCGAACTTGTGGGACTTGTTCCTTTGCAATCACTTCTCGATGCCGGTAAATACTTCCTTAAAAAACAGCATCGTTCAACAGGTATTGCTGATTCCGAAATCATAAAAATCGCTGTCAAGTCATTGGGTCTTGACGACTTGAAGCCTTTCGACCCAAAGAAAAAGGTTATTGAATATCTTCTTGAAGATGATTCCAAGAAGAATCTTATTGACATGAACCTCAAGGCATTTGCTGAGGAGACGGCAAGCGAGTCCCCAGCTCCAGGTGGTGGTTCCATTGCTGCATATATGGGCACTTTGGGAGCTGCTCTCGGTACTATGGTAGCCAATTTGTCGTCACATAAACGTGGCTGGGATGAGCGTTGGGAGGAATTTTCGGACTGGGCAGACAAAGGCAAGTATTATCACGATGCTCTGGTGAAGATGGTTGATGAGGATACCAATGCATTCAACAAGATTATGAATGCGTTCGGACTTCCGAAGAAGACTGCAGAGGAAAAGGAAATCCGCCATAAGGCAATCCAAGACGCCACAAAATATGCCATTGAGGTTCCGTTCAGGACTATGAATCTGTGTTATGAGAGTATGGAAGTTGCCAAGGCAATGGCTGAGATTGGCAATCCTAATTCGGTTTCTGATGCCGGTGTAGGTGCATTGGCAGCGTGTGCCGGAGTAAGAGGAGCTTATCTTAACGTCAGAATCAATGCCGGCAGCTATGAAGACAAGGCTTTTGTTGATGATATCCTTGCAAAGGCAAAGAAATTGAATGATGATGCTATTGCTAAGGAAAAGGAAATCATGGACATAGTGGAGTCGAAACTTTAATTGAAAAAAAATTTAAAAAAATTGCGTCAATTAAAAAAAAGAATATATCTTTGCACCGCTTTTGAGATTGGTATTTCTCAAGAGCGGAAAACGGTCCGGTAGTTCAGTTGGTTAGAATACCTGCCTGTCACGCAGGGGGTCGCGAGTTCGAGTCTCGTCCGAACCGCAAGCGGAAAGTCGCTGTATTTTTTTCATGGTTTGTTGTGTTTTTACAACATTGGTCCGGTAGTTCAGTTGGTTAGAATACCTGCCTGTCACGCAGGGGGTCGCGAGTTCGAGTCTCGTCCGAACCGCTAAAAGGGAGATGTCACTTTGTGATGTCTCCCTTTTGGTTTTTTAAGGCTTCATATTTCAAAGCAAAATGGAATATTTCGTATTTTTGCAAAATCATGAATTATATCAAAAACGAATCGTTATCCAATTCATTGCAGGAATACTGCGAAAAAGCAGTAATTCCGCGATATTCAGCGTTTGACAAGGCTCACAGGGAAGACCATGTTAGAACAGTGATTGAACAAAGTTTAGAACTTGCCAAGTTTTATCCTGAGGTGAATGTAAATATGGTATATGCTGCGGCAGCTTATCACGACACCGGGTTGACTGCCGGACGTGAAACCCACCATATCATTTCAGGTCAAATAATTCGTGAAGATACGCAGCTGCATCAATGGTTTTCAGATGAGCAGATAGAAACCATTGCACAGGCGGCTGAAGACCACAGAGCATCATCGAAAAATGAGCCACGAAGCATATACGGGCGCATCCTTGCAGAGGCTGACAGAATCATTGACGGCGAAACCATAATACGCCGTACTATCCAATATGGTATTGCAAAGTATCCTAATCTTACATACGAACAGGCATGGAATCGCACTCTTGAACATTTGCAGGACAAATATGGCTACGGAGGATATCTTCATCTTTACATTCCGGAAAGTCCGAATGCCGCACGGCTTGAGAATCTAAGAAAACTCATCGCCAACCCGTCAGAATTGCGTATTGTTTATGACAGAATCTACAAAGCTGAAATCAATTCTGAAAACTGATTCACACTGATTCTTATATTTTTACACAATTTGCGTCACCTGATTTGGGTGACGCAATGACGAAGTCACGAAACTGCTCATCCACGAACTGTTTGAGATAATCGCGAGTTCTTGAGGGCTTGAGTCCGATGGCTTTCGAAATCGATTTTGCATCTGAAATGACGTTATTGTATTCCATATCTTGCTATTGATTTAACTTGACAACCAAAGAACGGAATGTTCGATAATGTATTTCATGTCTTTGCCGTCGATTTTGAAGTTGTCCCATACTTCTTGCACATTATCGAAATGCATTAGAATAAGTTCAGGGCGATCGCGGTCGTACCATTCCAGTCCCCAGGGGTTACTCTTGTAAACGACATGTTTTCCATCCCAATCAGGATCTGTGTCACGTGCTATGACAACATTGTCAATCCTATCTATGTAATAGTACTTGTCCTTGATGGAATAGTAGAACGACAAATCCCAATTTGAATAACCAATCAGGTAATCAAACACTTCTTTGGTGTCATCGCTGTGTCCTTCGTCACGTAGCACTTCATCCCATCCGAGTTGGTCTTCAGTTAGTTCGGGCGCCTTGTTGTCACCAAAGTCAGGATCCCAAAAGTTCTTTACAATGATTTTCTTGCTTTTCATTTCGTGAATTACATTTTGAAGGGAAAATGTCCCAAATGTAGTGCGAAGAGATAGTTGAATCAGTGGATATAACTATGTCTTCAGTTTTTTCTTTTTGGCTGCAGGGAATAGTATGTTGTTGAGTATCAACCTGTAACCGGGGGAATTTGGATATAAATCCAATTCTGTGGCGGGGTCTCCGACGAAATGCTGATAGTCTTCAGGGTCGTGTCCGCCATAGAAAGTCCATGTGCCGTTGCCCAATTCGCCGTGTATGTACTTCACCTCACCGATAGATTTGTTTTCACCCATCACCAATACTTCCGGTTTCAGCTTGTCGCTTCTGAAAGCAGTACTCTGTCCCATGAAAGCTTTTATTATCCTTTCGTGATTCTGGCATAGCATTGTTGGAACAGGGTCCCATTTTGCGGAAAACTCAAACAATACGAAATAGTCGTTTTCCTTCTTGACTTTGCGTTTGTTGGTGACGTCAATGTCGGAGATTTCGTATTCGTATGGGTTTGTGCTTATTTTGAAGTCGGTGAATGCCAAACAGTTATCATAATTCAGCTTGCTTTGTGCCTGAGGGTCGATAGGGTCGCCATCGAACATGTATTCACATATATCTACGCCTTCGGCAGATAAAGCCACGTCAAAGCTGTCTGGAGCTGAACACATGGCAAACAAGAAACCGCCGCCGATGACGTATTCCTTGATTTTCTTGGCAATTGCAAGTTTCAGTTGGGACACTTTGCCGAATCCCAGTTCTTTAGCCATCTTTGTCTGAAGTGCAACATCATTTTTATACCATTTTGCATCCTTATATGCACGCCAGAATTTGCCGAACTGTCCGGTAAAATCTTCGTGATGCAGGTGTAACCAGTCGTACATGACGAGTTTGCCTTCAATTATTTCAGGGTCGTATATTTTATCGTATGGAATCTCGGCGTATGTCAATGCTAACGTTACGGCATCGTCCCATGGAAGTGATGATTCAGGTGTATAAACTGCTATGCGGGGGGCTTTCTGCAGTTTCACCACATCGGTGTTTTTTGAAGGATCGGCAATGTCAGATAGAATTGCAGTGTATTGGGCATCGGCAATAACTGTGTATGAAACGCCTCTGATTTTGAGCTCATTCTCAATTTGATCAAGATGTTTGCATGCAAAACTGCCACCACGGTAGTTTAACAGCCAGTCAACTTCCATCTGATTTTGCAGCACCCAATAGGCTATTCCGTACGCCTTAAGGTGATTTTTCTGCGTATTGTCCATCTGTATGAGAATTTCAGCAGCATTAAGATGTGTGCATAAAAGCCCTAAACAGATGATTGCTAATGTTTTAAATAGACTTTTCATTGCTGAATGAATTAGAATGGCAGTGGTCCGTTGGAACTGTTGTCCGATGAAAAACCGTAATCTGGAGAATAACTGTTGCTTTCGAGACCGCCTTTAGGGTCATAATTGTCGGATGGATCATTCATTTTCGATTGCAGGATAGTGGAGTGTTCCACTGGGACGAATTTTGCAAGCTTTCCTATGAATTGCAGTGGTATGTCGGCGATTTTTCCGTTTCTGTGCTTGGCAATGTTGATTTCTGCTTCGGTGGCATCATTCGAATTGTTTTCCGAAGAGTGATCGTAATAGCCTGGACGGTATATGAACATGACAATATCCGCATCCTGCTCAATGGCACCTGATTCACGAAGGTCGGAGAGTATTGGCTTTTTGTCGCCGCCGCGTTTTTCAACATCACGGCTGAGCTGTGACAGAGCCAGAATAGGAATTTCAAGTTCCTTTGCAAGAGCTTTCAGGCTTCTTGAAATGGTGCTGATTTCCTGTTCACGGTTGACATTTTTATCCTTTTCACCGCCTAAAGTCATAAGTTGCAGATAATCAATTACTACAAATTGTATGTCATGTTGTGATTTCAGTTTGCGGCACTTGGCACGAAGCTCAAACACTGACAATCCGGCGGTGTCATCTATGAAAATCGGAGCTTTCGACAATCCTGTGATTCTGTTTGCCAGTCCTTGCCATTGCTCGTCCGTAACCTGTCCTTTCCTTAGAATGTCTGCAGGTATTTCGGCTTCAGCTGACATCAGACGGGTTACGAGCTGCACTGCTGACATTTCAAGTGAGAAGATGGCAACCGGAATCTTATAGTCCACGGCCATATTTCGTGCCATATTCAGTGCGAAGGCAGTCTTACCCATACCAGGACGTGCTGCCAGAATCAGTAAATCGGATCTCTGCCAGCCACCGGTAATTCTGTCTAATTCAGGATATCCCGAGGGTATGCCGCTAAGACCTCCGCTGCTTTTACGTGCATTTTCAATGAAATCTATGGCATCTTTTATGATGTCACTCATATCTCTTGTACCTCTTCTGAAATTGGACTCGGTAAGTGTAAACAGCTCATTCTGAGACTTGTCAAGCAAATCAAGGACATCTGTGGAGTCTTCGTATGCTGATTTGATTATTTGAGAGGATACGTCTATCAGTTTGCGCTGAATATATTTTTCAATGATTATCCGGGCGTGATATTCGGTATTTGCTGAGGAAGTGACACCGTTGGTTAATTTCGATATGTAGTATGCACCGCCTACCATATCCAGTTCGTTGTTACTCTTCAGCTGATTTGTGACGGTTAATATGTCAATTGGTTTGTTGGCACCGAAAAGCTGCTTTATCGCTTTGAATATTCTGTTGTGCTCATCTTTATAGAACATTTCCGGCTGGAGAATTTCAATAACTTCAGTCAGAGCATCTTTTTCGAGCATGATGGCACCAAGAACAACCTCCTCCAAGTCAATGGCCTGGGGCGGGAGTTTGCCCATACCTTCTTCAATTTCACGAACTTTCACCGCTGTAGTGCCATACGGTTTTCTTGTTTTTCTTATTTCTGTTTCCATGCCACAAAAATATAAATAAAAACGTTTTCCGTATTGAAAAATTATCTGAGTTTCTAACAAAAGTTGTCTTTTTGATATAATTTTGCAAATGATTTTGAAACCATAAATTTTTTCTTGTTATGGATATAGAGTTCCCTTCCAAACTGGTACAGAAAGTCATTGATGAACTCTCCCGACTTCCGGGAATAGGGCAGCGTACCGCCATGCGTCTCGCTTTGTACATATTGTCACAGGATGATAGTTATGCCGTTTCCCTGTCGGAAGCCATCAAAAATATGAAGGATAATGTGAAACACTGCGAAATATGCCATAATATCAGCGACAGCAACATCTGCTCCACATGTGCTAATCCCAAACGAGACCATTCCATCGTGTGCGTGGTGGAGGATGTGAGGGATTTCATAGCCATTGAGGAAACGGGACAGTATAATGGAGTCTATCATATTCTTGACGGGGTGATTTCACCTATCAATGGAATAGGTATTGATGACCTCAATATTGCCGGTCTGATTGAACGTGTTGAAAATGATAAGAATATTCGTGAAATCATCTTTGCGCTACCTACCACCGTTGAGGGGGAGACGACAGCTTTATATCTTTATAAGAAACTGAGTGCCAGGGGTGTGGAAATAAATACCATAGCAAGGGGAGTCGCTTTCGGTGATGAATTGGAATATACCGACCAAATAACTTTGGGACGCTCAATAGTCAACCGGGTAGCATACCAGACGCGATAGTTTTAGAATAAATCTATCTGATTTGGAGTGACATAATCAACAATTGTGGATTCATCCGAATAACTGTTGATGTATTTCGCCATGTTTTTCTTAATCAGCTTTATGGGAGTGGTATTACGGTGTTTGCAGAAGTTTGTGAGCGATTTGTACTGCCTCCACGATAGTTTAAATGCTATCGTTTTGTATGGTTTCCGTTTCTTCGACTTCATAATGTCTATTGTTTTTGCAAATATAATATTTTTTTCTCAAGAACGATATGTGTATCAATTATTATGATTACATTCGCAGACACTAACTAATTTTTTTGAATGTCCAATGAAACAATATAAATTTATTCTTGCCCCTTTGAGAGGCTATACCAACAAGGAATATCGATATGTGCTGACTAAGAATTTCAAATTTATTTCGTCATGCTATATGCCATTTTTTTCTGTTACGGACAGCATACCGACTAAATTCTCAAAGTACATGGGAGCCTTTACCGAAGATGAACTTAATCATAATATTACCTATCAGGTTGTCCCACAGATAATTGGAAACAAACCTGCATCTGTTGCGGGTTTCTGTATGTTGTTGCGCGACAATGGCTTTCCTGTGATTAATTTCAATCTTGGCTGTCCAATGCCTCAGATTACAAAGAAAACACGCGGCTGCGGATTGTTGCCTCATCCCGATATGATTCGCAGCATTCTTGATGAAGTTTTTAAAATTGACGGAATCAGCTTTTCTGTCAAAATAAGGTTGGGGCTTAAATCAAAAGATGAAATACTGTCTGTCATCCCTGTTCTCAACGACTATCCTCTTGATAGCGTTACTGTCCATCCGCGATTGTCAACGGATAGATACGAAGGAGTATGTGATATTGATACTTTCGGAACTATATTGCCTTCTTTCAAGTCAAAAGTTATTTATAATGGTGATATAGTTGACAATGAGTCATTTAAACGAATTACTTCAAGGTTTGCTGAATTGGATACTTTTATGATTGGACGTGGACTTCTATACAAACCATTCCTTACGGAGGAACTTCAGAGCGAAACTGATTTCAGTTATGAAGAGCGTATTGAACGTTTTCAGAGTTTTTATGCTGATTTGCTCGAAGCGTTGAAAGGTAAGCAGAACTATATGTCTCAGATTAAGGCTTACTGGGCATATTTCAAGAGTCTTTACAAGGATGGAGAGGAGAGATACAAGAGAATAGTCAAGAGTTAAAGTTTATCCTGTGACACTTAATGTGCTGCATATTCCGTGGGCGGCGATATATGCTGTGGTCCAGGCTGCCTGGAAGTTGAAACCGCCGGTGATTCCGTCAATATCGATAATTTCTCCTGCAAAGAACAATCCTTTTGTGACTTTGCTTTCCATCGTCTTTGAATTGACATTCTCAAGACTGACGCCGCCACAAGTGACAAATTCATCTTTGTAGGTGCTGCGGCTGTCGATTGTGTACTCATCGTTGGTGAGGATGTTGACTATTTTGTTGAATCCCTTTTTACCAAGTTCCGTCCATCGTTTGTCGGGTTTTTGTTCGGCTTTTGTCAGAAGATATTGCCAGAGACGGGTGGGAAGATTAAACGGATGAGAGTTCGCCAGCAATTTGCTTCCATTTTGTTTTATTATTGTATCTATAACTGTCTCAACATCTTGTGTGTTGGATAATCCTGACCAGTTAATGATAATAGGTGAGCTGTATTTATGATTAAAGAGGTGTCGGGCAGCGTATGATGACAGTTTTAGAGTTGCAGGCCCACTGAATCCCCAGTGGGTTATCAGTAAATCTCCTCTGCTGTGCATATTTGTCCCCGGAATGCTTGTGATTACATTTTCAACAACCAAGCCCATCAGATTTCTAAGTCCCTGATCTTTTATGTTGAATGTGAAAAGGGAGGGGACAGGCTGTTCAATCTTGTGTCCCATTTCTTCGAGCATCGTAAGCATTTCATTGTTTTTCGATTGCCCTCCGACTGTAACTGCTACAAAATCAAAGGATAGGGGAGTTGTGCTGTCTTGCAGATACAGAATCAACTTTTCTCTTTCTTTA
Organism: Bacteroidales bacterium; assembly: GCA_017538085.1. Taxonomy (GTDB): domain Bacteria; phylum Bacteroidota; class Bacteroidia; order Bacteroidales; family BM520; genus RGIG7150. The sequence goes on from JAFYJP010000178.1 coordinate 12,182, forward strand.
GATATTTTCTTTACTGATGAAGACAGTTTTACTGATATCCCAAGATGATGTGCTTCCGATAGGAAACAATTGATGATGCTGTGAGAATCCTGAGATGCAGGGAACACGCAGCCGTCTTTCTTTGTCACCAGTTTGACACCGTGACTTTCAAACCATTGGTATGTATCTTCATTGCTGAAATGTTTCAGAGCGCGTTTCATTAGATTGAACCCTCTCGGATAAGCGTTCTTCAAATCGGTGATGTCTTGGAAAGAGTTGGAGCAGTTGCAACGTCCGCCGCCACTTATCTCAACCTTGGCAAGACATTTCCTTTTGGCCTCAAAGATTGTGACATCCATTTCAGGCATTAATTTCTTCAACTCTATGGCGAGAAAAAATCCTGCCGCTCCACCACCGATGACAGCTGTTCTCATAATTAACTAAAATTCAGCTTCAAGCATCAGTTTGTTCTTGAGATACTTTAATTCCGGATTGTTCTCCATCATTTCGGCAAATTTCTCTGTATCGGTATATGGTTTGCTGTTGGATATAGTCTCGTCAATTACCGTTGTAACACTGATGTTGTCGTTTGCCAGTTTATTGCGCAGCATTCTGATAATGTTACTGCTGTCCTTGTTGAATGTGTCGCCGTTTACCTTGTTTGCAAAATGAAATTCGATGACGTCATTGTCGTGAATATTAATGATTGCTATTTCGAGCAGATTGGCAAGGAAAGTGTTTTCTTTGTTGATGGATTCAGCATATCTGTTTATTTCATATTTAACTTCTTCAATTGTGAATTCATTGTGTCTCTGTTGTATATCCTTGTTGATGACAGTCTCGTTCTGTTTCTTTTTGCCTATATCAGAAATTCTTATTAATGACGGAGAAGTGCGTGTGACGTATGAAGCAGTCCTTTGTGGTTCAGTTATTTTTTGTCCTGCGGGTTGCTCGTCAGTTACTGCTGTCTGAGGTGTAACTGATCCAGTTAGAGTTGATGTTTTCTGAACCTGCGATGCTGATGATGTGTTTGGTGAAGCCGATTCTTGGAACAGCTGTTTTGTTGCTATTGTGGGATTGGTCGGTTTCTGAGTCCGTGATACAGAAGAAGAGTTGTTTTGCTGAGTTTGCAGTGGTGTGGATTGTGCTACATCAGATTTTTTTTTTTGCTCGTGGTCAAACAATGCTGCCACGTTCAACAATGCGATTTCAACGAGAAGGTGTTTGTTGTTGCTTTGTCGGTAGTCAATGTCACATTTGTTGAAGATATTCAGTGCATTGAGCAGAAACTGTTGAGAACATTGTGCAGCTTGTTCCTCATAGCGTTTCTTAAGGGATTCGCTTTCCTGAAGCAGTTTGAGCGTAGCAGGATTCTTGCTTATCAGCAGGCTGCGCAAATGCTTGCACATACCTACTATAAAATGTTGACCTTCAAATCCATTGTCGAAAATAGAATTTATGGTCAGCAGAATATCGGTGGAATTTCCATCGAGCATATAGTTAACCATCTTGAAGAAGTAGTCATAATCAAGAATGTTCAGATTGTCAATTACATTTTTATATGTGAGATTGGTTCCGGAGAAAGATACCATTTGGTCGAAAAGGCTAAGAGCATCACGCATTGCTCCGTCAGATTTCTGAGCAATGACATGAAGGGCTTCCGGTTCGGCGGTGATATTCTCCGATTTGGCGACAAACTGTAGGTGATTTACTATGTCTTCTATGGTAATTCTTTTGAAATCAAATACTTGACAGCGGGAAAGAATAGTCGGAATTATTTTGTTCTTTTCAGTTGTTGCGAGGATGAACTTGGCATAGGCCGGCGGTTCTTCAAGGGTTTTAAGAAATGCGTTGAAAGCGGCCTGGGAAAGCATGTGAACCTCATCGATAATATATACCTTGTATTTTCCTATTTGCGGTGGTATTCTGACCTGGTCAACAAGATGGCGTATGTCTTCTACGGAGTTGTTTGAAGCAGCATCAAGTTCAATTATGTTGAATGACGCACTTTGGTTGAAGGCCTTGCAGGATTCGCATTCATCACAGGCTTCAAAGTCGGGCGTGAGATTCTGACAGTTTATTGTCTTGGCAAGAATTCTTGCACAAGTTGTTTTGCCTACGCCTCGTGGTCCGCAGAAAAGAAATGCCTGAGCCAGATGACCTGACTTTACAGCATTTTTGAGAGTTTGTGTTATGGCCTCCTGTCCTACGACGGAACTGAAGGTCACCGGACGATATTTTCTTGCTGATACAATGTAGCTTTCCATGTCAATTATTTTTTGGCAAAGATAATATATTTCGGTTTAAAATGTTAACTTTGCAGACTTTTAAAAAATTACATAAAAATAGAATATGGAAAAATTAGCAGTTGTTGCATTTGGAGGAAATGCTCTGTTGAAAAGCGGTGAGAAGGGTACTATTGGCGAGCAGGAAAAAAACGCAAGAGTTGCCTGCGAAAATCTGCTCAAGCTTTTGAAAAACGATTATAATTTTGTGATTACTCACGGAAACGGACCGCAGGTCGGTAATATTCTTCTTGCCAATTCAGCTGGAAATAAAGTTCACGGTATTCCTGATATGCCATTGGATGTCGCAGTTGCTTATTCTCAAGGCTTTATAGGCTATCTGATTGAACAGCAACTTCGTAATGTGTTGAGAGAGAATGATATATTCATGGATATTATTTCCATCATCACCCAAGTTATTGTCAACAAACAGGATCCTGCCTTCCAGAATCCGACAAAGCCTGTAGGCCCTTATTATTCAAAGGAAGATGCAGAACTGATAATGAAGGAAACCGGTTCGATTTTCAAGGAAGATTCTCGTGGACGCGGATGGCGCAAGGTTGTCGCTTCACCTCGTCCTTTAATAATAAATAACACCAATGCCATATTAAGACTGGTCAGAGCCCATAACATTGTTATTGCTGTTGGTGGCGGTGGTATCCCTGTGTATTATAAGAATCATGATGACCTTGAAGGCATTGATGCTGTAATCGATAAGGATCTTGCTTCATCATTACTTGCCCGTCAGATAAATGCCGACAAGTTCTTTATTCTTACCGATGTGCCTAAGGTCTGTATAAACTATAACACTCCGCAGGAACAGTCGATAGACAGGATGAACATCAATGAGGCACAACAGTATTTTGACGAGGGACAGTTCGCACCGGGTAGCATGGGACCTAAGGTCAAGGCTGCCATTCAGTTTGTGGAAAGTACGGGAAAGGATGCAATCATAACAAGTATCGAACGTCTCGGCATAGATGACGGTGGCACAAGAATAACTTTCGCATAATTTCGTCTAATGGACCAGATATGTGAACCCAAGAAGGCATCTGCACGCTCTTCAAACGCAAAGTCGGATAGTTCTTGTCATCTGATTTTGTATAATGATTCACATTCAAATTCATACATTGTGGATTGTTTGGTTGATGTCTGCAAACATGAACCGGAACAGGCTGAACAATGTGTGTATATATCACGAGTTAAGGGTTCATGCAAAATAGCAAGTGGTGCAACCGATGAAATGAAAATAATGTTCAATAAATTGAAAGACAGGAAGTTGCATGTTGATTTAAAATTTGTTGACTTTTAAAATAACACTAAATATGAGCAAGTATTCTGAAATATCCAATTATCTCGAATCGCAGGTTGACTTCAAGCCTGAAATCGCCATCATCCTGGGCTCCGGTTTGGGGCGTTTGGCTGATTTTGTGGAAGATGCAAAAATAGTATCATATAAGAGCATTCATGAGAAATTTCCTGAGTTTCCCGTTTCGACTGCACCCGGTCATAAGGGCAATTTCATTTTTGGGAAAATAAACGGAAAGAATGTGATAATGATGCAGGGACGTTTTCATTATTATGAGGGATATTCGATGGAACAGGTCACCTTTCCGGTAAGAATATTTGCCAAACTTGGTGTCAATACGCTTATTGTTACCAATGCTGCTGGAGGTGTGAATTTGAATTACGATGCTGGTGACATAATGATAATAAAGGATCACATCAGGTTGTCTCCTAATCCGCTGATTGGTAAGAATTTGGATGAGTTTGGTGTGAGATTTCCAGACATGACGGTAGTTTATGACAAGGGACTTCGTACTCTGGCCCATGATATTGCAGATGAGATGGGCATAAAAGTGAGTGAAGGGGTTTATATGAATCTGACCGGACCGTCATACGAGACTTTCTCCGAGGTGAAGATGTTCAGGATAATGGGTGCTGATGCTGTAGGCATGTCAACAGTTCCAGAAGTTATAGTCGCACGCCATTGTGGTATTAGAGTCTTCGGCATGTCAGTGATAACCAACAAAGCCACATCTGAAGACGGCGAACTTCTTGACGAGCAGGATGTGCTTGTTCATGCTGACCAGGCAGCGACAAAGGTTATGGCTATCGTCAACGAGTTGATTCGGAGAATGTGATTTAACGTTATTCCATCAACCAATCGAACGTAAACCGATAGAAAACCATCTCATATCCAATTTGGTAGGACTCATCGACTGTACAGTTGTCCCGTTCCTCAACATAGAGACCTATAGTGTTGTCTGGCAAGACGCATAGTGATGAATAAGCGGAGGAGTAGGGGACGACAACTTTCTTGATTGGCCACGTTTTGCCTTCATCAAAGCTGACAAATACAGTGACATCGCTTCGGGTGTAGTTGTCGGGCAGTGACTGCAGCAGGATATCATGTTCATATCCGTCACGTTTCAAGGTGTATCTTATGATGTCACCATTGCAGGCTGTAATATCGAGTTCCTGCCATCTTTTGGGAGAGTCAAGCCATGTCTCACCGCCATCGTATGACAGCGAAAACAGCCTCTTCCCCTGCGTCCTGATGCTCATGAGCAGGCTTCCGTCATTTAATTCCACGATTTTGCTTTCATCTCCGATGCCTTGTGTGGCTCTTCCGGAGACATGCCATGTCTTGCCATTGTCATCCGAATAAACCGCATGGTTCCAGATGTCGTTTTTTGTCGTTTCTCTGACTGCAGCGACGAATATTATTCTGCCTTTACTGGTGAGCAGTCCGTTGCCTGATGCGCAGAATGACCCTTGCCAATGTTTTCTTTCTGAATCGTCACAGTCTTTGCCGAATATGAAATGAGTGATGTCTTCAGGCTCGGTCCATGTACGTCCGTTGTCGTAGCTCATGCATTTGTATGTACGGATGGGATTTTCGGCTGTCGATTGGAAGAAACCTTGTCCTCCGACGAAAACGGTGATAAGTCCGTTTTCATCGAGGGAGCGAGCCAGTCCTGCATCACCGAATCCTGCGCCTACACCTTTTCCTTGAGCGATGGTATATGGCTGGCTCCAAGTGAGACCGTTGTCGGTGCTGTAGTTGCATACAACATCAATGTCAGCTGGCAGGTCGTTGTTGTTGAATTTGCGTTTGTCGGATGTAATCACCAGCGAGCCGTCTTTTGCTGTTATTATTGCCGGGATGCGATAGAACAGGGAGTTGTAGTCGCCCGGTTTATAGACAACAGTTCTTGTTATCAAACCGTTGGAGTTCTGTGAGTAAGCTATAAGACAGCAGACAACTGCTAACGAGCTGAGCAGTAAACGTTTCATGGAAGAAAATTACAAATCACCGTAAATTTTCTTTGGTATGTCGGTGTTGTCATAGCAGCCATCGAATTTTTCCTGCCAAACACCTATGGCTCTTACCGGAACGGCACCGCCTGTATGTGAGCCGGTTGTCCATCCGATTCCTGCCTTCTCGCTCATGATTCTTACTGCAAGGCCTGCCATGTTATGTACGGAGACGAGATTTGTTCTGTATATCTCCGGCTTAATCATTTCTCCGTACTTTGGCATACGGCTTGGGTCGAAATCGTGAATATAGAAAAAGTCGATTCTCAGAGAGTCAAGTCTGTTGAGTGCCATCTTTGGGTCTCCGTTGTTGAAACCAAAATTCTCATAAAGGATATTGTAGATTTCTTCCTTTGTAGGTTTCACGTCCTTGTTGGCCATTTCCTTGAATTGCGCTTTGAGTTTGTCATACGATATCTTCTGATAGTCAAGGAGCTCCGGATATGAGGCATAACCTGTTGAAGCCTGACCTATGCTGAGCCCGCCCGTTTCATGGTCAGCAGTCACAACTATAAGGGTTTGTTTTGGATGTCTGGTATAGAATTCATACGCAAGTTTGATGGCTTCATTGAAATCCATCATTTCGCCCAATGTTCCACCAGGATCGTTGGCATGGCTGGCATGGTCGATTCTGCCACCTTCAATCATCATGAAAAATCCCTTCTTCTTGTCCTTTTCGAAAAGTTCGATGGCTTTTTTTACATAGAAAGGAAGGTGCATATCGTGGTTTCTGCTGTCAATGAGATAAGGGATATCTGGAGGAAGTGCATTTGTAACAGGATTGTATGCAAACAGTTTGCCATCGGACATTTTATGGTCAAGGATGGTTTGTTTGTCGCAGGTTACAACAAAGCCGTTGGCTTTCAGAGAGTCGTAAAGTCCTATGTCGTCTTTGAGTCCACGCAGACCGGCTCCGCCGAAGAATTCGAAATCAATATCCTTGAGCTGATAGCCGATTTCCTTGTACATGTTTCTGTCCTTGACGTGTGCATAAAAGGCAGCAGGAGTGGCATGGTCAAGGGTTACGCTTGTTATGATGCCCACATTATAGCCTTCATCGTGAAATTTTTGAGATATAGGTGTAATGGGGGTTACACTGTCAGGAAGTACACCGAGGAGTGAGTTGTTGGTTTTATGGCCTGTTGCCAGTGCAGTTCCTGCAGCTGATGAGCAGGTGACAAATGAGCTTGCCGAATAGGTGGTGGCTGTGCCGAGTACAGGGAACTTCATCATTTCAAGATGAGTAGTGGCAGTGTCATGGCTTACTGCATCCAGATAATTCTCGGCCAGTTGAGTTTGTGCAAGACCCATTCCATCGCCGATCATATAGAATATGTATTTTGGTTTTTTTTGTGAATTTCTGTTGCTACAGCTGTAAAACAGCATCATAAGAGATGTGACACAGATGATGGTCAATGTGAACTTTTTCATAATGTAAATGAATATTTGTTTTAATTAATTTGCTAAGAGGCAGAATACTGTGGGTTTTTTGTGCAGGTCGGGAGCATTCGATTTACGCCATTCCGAGATGGATTTCATGGCGATATATTCATCATCAGAATTGACGTTGCAGGCTATAGATAATAGGGTGGTAGGCAAACATATTGAAACCAAAGTGTTGAACAACTGATTGTTACGATATGGAGCTTCTATGAAAACCTGAGTCTGGTGAAACTCTGCGGAATATTTCTCGCATGATTTTATCTTGTTTTCCTTTTGAGGGGATTTTATCGGAAGATAACCATGAAATGCGAAACATTGACCGTTCATTCCCGAACTGATGATGGCGGAGACAATAGAAGAAGGACCTGTCAGCGGAATTACCTGAATATCTTTGGAGTGGGCAAGTCTGACCACATAAGCGCCCGGGTCGGCGAGACATGGAAGTCCTGCTTCTGAAAGAAGACCTATGTCATGACCGTCTTTTGTGCATTCGAGATATTCAGTGATATCCTCCGGACGGCTATGCTCATTGAGTTGATAGAGGGTTACATTGTCGAAAGAGCCATTGAAACCGATATGACGCAAAGTCCTGTATGCGGAGGAAGTCTCCTCGACAATAAAATGGGATAATCTGTTGACTATTTGTATATTGTAAGGTGGTATGCAATAATTTGCGGGGCAGTTTCCTATCATTGATGGAATAAGATACAGACGGCCGCAGGGATTAGGAGTACTCATCTTTACATTTTAATCTTTTTGTCAATTTTTTCAGCCTGGATTCTGAATTGTTTGTCGGTATCTATCAGATTGTTGATGGTCTTGCAGGCGTGAAGTACTGTAGCATGGTCTTTGTTGCCACAGTGCATACCGATGGTTGCAAGTGAGTATTTGGTGTATTTCTTTGCGAAGTACATTATCAGCTGTCGTGCCTGTACGATTTCTCTGTGACGGGTAGGGGAGTTGATAGTCTCTATGGAAAGTCCGAAATGGCTGCAGACGACTTTCTGAATGTAATCGATTGTGATTTCACGGGAAGTGACTTTAACATACTTGTCAATCATCTGTTTAGCCAAATCCAGAGTAATTTCCTTTTTGTTAAGTGAAGACTGAGCCATAATTGAAATCAAAGCCCCTTCGAGTTCCCTTATATTTGAATTGATGCTGTAAGCCATGTAATCGATGACTTCATCTGGAAATTCAATGCCGTCGTTGTATATGCGTTTTTTCAGGATGGCCACTTTTGTTTCGAAATCCGGAACTTGCAGGTCAGCTGAAAGTCCCCATTTGAAACGTGAAAGCAGTCGTTGTTCAAATCCGACAAGGTCGATGGGTGATTTATCGGAGGTGATGACTATCTGTTTGCCGTTCTGGTGCAGGTAATTGAAAATGTGGAAGAAAATGTCCTGTGTCTTTTCCTTGCCTGACAATGATTGGATGTCATCGATAAGAAGAACATCTATCATTTCATAGAAATGCTGAAAATCGTTGGCGTTGTTGGTTTTTATGGCATCAACGAACTGCTGTATGAATTGTTCGGTGGTGACATAAAGGACAATCTTATCTGGAAACTGGTTCTTAACTCTAAGACCTATCGCATGAAGGAGGTGGGTTTTACCAAGTCCAACGTTACTGTAGATGAACAGAGGATTGAAAGAGGTTTTGCCTGGTTGGTTTGCAACGGCATATCCTGCCGAACGAGCAAGACGGTTGCAGGAGCCTTCCACGAAATTATCGAACGAATAGCTTTCCACAAGTTGTGAATTGACCTGTATTTTCTTTAATCCTGGAATAATGAACGGATTAGGTATTGTTTCATTGCGCCCGTTATTGATGTTTATTGGCATATATGTTGTCGGGTTATAAACTTCCCTATTGTTTGTAGCTGGAACTCTCATGGTTCCGTTTTCATGCGTACTGTCAATTACAATACTGTATTCAAGCTTCCCTTCACTGCCCAGTTCATGACGGATAACCTTCCTCAGAATGTCAATGTAATGTTCTTCTAGCCAATCGAAGAAGAAATGACTTGGTACCTGAATAGTCAGAATGTTATTTTCCAGTTTTACCGACTTTATCGGTTTGAACCATGTGTTAAAGTTTTCTGCGTCAACGTTATCCTTTATCACTGACAAACAATTGTTCCAAACAGTTACGTGATTTTTCTTAATATCTACTATAGATTCTGACATATAATTATTATACTAATATTGCTTTTTCGTTTGTGCAAAAGTAGATTAAAATGAGTTTAAAAAAATATTTTTTTAATATTGACAATGTGCGAAAAAATAACTATATATTGGAGTCAAATTTGGCTCAAAATGGTTTTTGTAAACATTACAATTTGTGATTATTAAACATGTCAGACTATGGTTTTAACAGTTGATTTATTTTTATTTATTCTAAATAACATTTTTAATACGCTGTTTGTTAGTGATTTAGATGTGGTTTTATGTTGTGTTAATAAAAGTTAATTATGTAATTTGTTAATAAACATAATAGATATAAAAATATCAGTTTTGAGGAACTATTTTTATTCCATAAATGGAATTTATTTTGTCTAATATTTCATCTTTTTTTGACATTCTCACTTCGGCTGTTATTACCAATTGTTCATTAATATAGTCCTGGGCAATTATGTTGAGGTTTTCGTCCTTCATGAACTTCATTGCAAGATTGATGTTCTGATAGGGGCATGATACGGAAACAGTTGTTGTTATTATTTTTTCGATGATTTCATTTGCGTCTATAGCTTCTTTGGCTGCAATTTTGTATGCATTGATAAGTCCAGGAATACCTAATTTTATTCCCCCGAAATATCTCACAACAATTATTAAGGTATCAGTGATGTCAGCTGAAAGCATCTGTCCATATATAGGACGTCCGGCGCTGCCGGAGGGCTCCCCGTCATCATTGATACGGAATTTAAGCTCTTTTCCTGTACCGATGGAATATGCATAGCAGTGGTGGTGGGCATCGTAATATTTTTTTTTGATATCTGCGAGGATGGTTCTGACTTGTTCCTCAGAGGTTACCGGATAGGCAAAGGAGTAGAATTTGCTTCCTTTGTCGCGGAAATAGCCTTCTGAGGTTCTTGCGATTGTATGGAATGTGTCGGAAATTTGTTGCATGATTTCTGTTTATTTTGCCTTAAACAGTTTACTTTCCTTTGCGATGCGTGCGTTGTACCATTCTTCTGGGA
>JAFYJP010000179.1 GCA_017538085.1 Bacteroidales bacterium
GAATATCTGGTAATAGGTGAGTTGTGGGGTGCGTACGGCCCTGCCATAGCTGCCAAAGTGGGCGATTCTTACGGTACTATTTACGGATGGGATTATGTATATACTTATATTGATGCTGACGGCAATGAATACGGTCCGTTCTACGATGCTGACGGAAAAGCCATACCATTGGTGAATGCTGATAGAAGGACATACGCTGTGAGTGACACCCGCAAGCCGGTCGGAAACACATCACCTAAGTTTTATGGCGGACTGAATCTTAACGGACGTTGGAAGAATTTTTCTTTTAACATTCTGATAGACACCAAAATAGGTGGTGAAATATACAGTGGCACATATATGATAGCTATGCAGACCGGACAAAGTCCTGAAACACTATATGAAAGAGATGGTAACTCCACCGGAAACCAAGGCGTAATCCTTAACGGATTTATTGGCGTTGATGAAAACGGTGACCCGATTATGAATGATTTCGTCATCAGCAATTATGACAAGTATATCCTGAATTATGGCGGTAAAGGCGACTATATAACTCCACTCGGAGTATTTGAAAATTCATGGGTGAAGCTCCGCGAACTGTCGCTCACTTATTCGCTTCCTGAATCTATTGTCAAAAAGCAGAAGGGATTTCAGCAGATGCAGATTTCTCTTGTGGGACGTGATTTGTTTTATATTTATAAATCTCTTCCTGACAACATCAGTCCTGAAGGAACGATGGGCGCCGGCAATGCACAGGGGCTTGAATATGCCTTTTATCCTGATTCAAGGTCGTTTATGATTAGTCTGAAGATTGGTTTCTAAACTGTAAATGAATTGATTATGAGGAAAAATATAATACTTTCAACGATTTGTACAATGGTACTTTTATCAAGTGTCTCATGTACAAGAGATTTCGAGAATATCAATGCCGACTGGAAGAATCCGACCACTGCTTCAGCCGGACAACTTTTCAATGGAATGATAAGTCTTATGCGTCAGACGGCCAATGAACAGCTTTATCTTAACAATGAAATCTTTTATCCCGAATCTGAACTTGGTGCACTGATTTCCGATGAATGGAACAAGTCGTATTACGGAACCGAGTCGATATGGTCGAATTACTATTGTCTTCTGTCGAATGTGCGTGACCTCGAATATTATTTTGATTCCGAATGCAAGGAAACCGGTGACACAGCCATCTGCGATATAGCACGTGCCGAAGTCATAGTATTGAAGGCATATCAGACTTTTAAGTTGACGGATATTTTCGGTGATATGCCTTATTTTGATGCTGGAATGGTCTGGATTTCGCCTGATGAGGACAAATATGTTCATCCGGCTTTTGATTCTCAGGAAGACATTTATAAATCTTTGCTCAATGAGCTTGTGTGGGCAAGGGATATCCTTAATCAAAGCGGAGCTCAGACTCCTTCAGGCAATGAATATCTTTCTCTTAGCGGTTACGATGCATTACTTTATGGAAATCAGTCCAAATGGGGAAAACTCGCAAATTCACTAATTCTACGTCATGCTCTTCGCTGTTATGACAAGGCGCCTGACTTTGCAGGTCCTATCCTCGCAGATGCTTATTACAAACCGATAATAGATGATATGACCGGTGTATGTCTGTGGCCCAAATCTCTTGGGTATAAGACTTCTTCCGGATGGGCTTTCCGTCAGCAGAACAAGCTTAGGATGGGCACCACCGTCTGGCAGAACATGTCAAGCGATGATGATACTCTTGGAACCGGAATATTCGACTATCGTGCATATCTTTTCTTTGATACAAACAATGGTGACACTTCACAGGTCAACATGGGCAATTGGGTTCCGTTCCCACAGGAAAGGAATGGTGAGACTGATGGCGGAAAGCCGTATTCAACGGTACGTGGTGATGACTATTCCGCCAAGGGAGAGGGCTGTCACTATTCTCCGTTTAACTATTATATGGTTGAAGATGAGGATTATATACCTGAAATCATTATGACTTATGCTGATGCACTTTTCATGAAGGCTGAGGTTGCCGCACGCGGCATCGTTAATGCCTCCATTATCGAAATCGGCTATAATTTCTTCGAGCAGGCTATCTACTGGTCCTTTGTCTTCTGGACTCAGATGCCTTCCGATGCGCCAATCTGGAATTATAAGTATCCTGCATATTTACAACTTGTTAGCGGTACTGACATTTGGTCTGCATGTACCAACATGAGTTCCAAAGTCAGTTTTGCCTGCTATACTAAGTATGGATTTCCTGCCACTGGTGTAGAGTATCTTCCTTTGATATACGAACAGAGATGGATAAATCTTATGCGTCAGCCTTGGGAAGCATGGGCATTAGCCCGTCAGACTCACGCAACTCCCACTTCGACTGATTATAAGTCGTTGAAATCCAATAGACTGGAGTATCCTCCATGTGAGGCTGCCAACAATGTGGAAGCATATAATACTCAGATTGTAAGCATGCAGTTTGGAGATTCCCGCAAAACAAAAATCTGGTGGATGAAATAATTTTATTTAATAATGCAAAAACAATTACCTTTGTGGCTATGAAAAAATTAGTATTTGTTATAGTTGGTTTGATAGTATCAACTGCGCTTTTTGCACAGGAAGAGTACATTTATGATTTCAATAATCTTACTGAAGGCACACAGAATCTGAATGGTCAGGATGGATGGAGTACTCATTTTCAGACTGCCTCCACTTCTCAGGATTTCGATGTGGCCATAGTCAATAATGGTATAATGACACATGATGAAACCATTGGCGTTTTCTATCCTTACGGCGGCTCCGGTGTTGGACGCACAGCCACTCGTAAGGCCTCGCCTGATTTCAACTTCTCCTTCCAGGATGGTGGTGTCATTGATCTCGAAATAGATATGTACCGCAACTGGTGGGGTGTGTTCTTCGGCATCGGATATGATTCCGATAACGATGGGAATGTCCTCCCAGGAATGACGGACGGTGATGGCGGTGTGTATTTGTCGGCAAAAAATCAGGGTGATAATAATCATACCGTTGTCCATTTCCCTAATAGCGAATCAGTTCAACTGGA
>JAFYJP010000180.1 GCA_017538085.1 Bacteroidales bacterium
ACTGTCAATTACCATTATCAATTTATGGGTGTAAGCCACTATTATGCGAAGAGTTTGGCTACCATAGGCAAGGATATGCACGATATGCATGCCGATGGCTTCTGTGCAGTTCCGCGCGTTTTCGAGATGATGTACGATAAGTTGTATCAGGCAGGGAAGAATCAGACTGGAATAAAGAAGAAAATTTATTACTGGGCTTTTGATGAGGCCACCAAATATGACCATTACAGTAAAAATCCTTTCTATAAATTAAAAATTAGAATTGCCGATAAGTTGGTTTATAGCAAATGGAGAGATGCATTGTCTGGTAAGAATGAGATGACCGTTGTTTCTGGCGGGTCATCTATCCCTGAAAAGGTAATACGTCTGTTTACTGCTGCAAAAGTCAGAGTGTATGAAGGTTATGGACTTACGGAAACATCACCTGTGATTGCAGTCAATCACCCTAGAAAAAATATTATCAAGTTCGGTTGCGTAGGCGTTATTCTGCCTACCGTTCAGGTGAAATTTGCTGAAGACGGTGAAATACTCACCAAAGGTCCATGTGTAATGAAAGGATATTACAAGGACGAAGCATTAACGAAGGAAGTCATAGATGAGGACGGCTGGTTCCATACAGGCGACATTGGCACTATGGTAAAAGACAGCCAAGGTGAATATCTTAAGATTACTGACAGAAAAAAGGAGATATTCAAACTGTCATTAGGCAAATACATTGCACCGCAGGTTATCGAAAATAAACTTAAGACTTCAGAATTTATTGATAATTTGATGGTTATCGGTGAAAATGAGAAGTTTGTTTCGGCAATCATAGTTCCGAGTTTCAAGAAAATCGTGGATTATTTGCAAAGTCAGAATAAACAGGCACCTGTCAGCCGTGAAGAAATGTCCAAATCCCAGGATGTCATTGATGTCATACAGAAAGAAGTTGACAAGGTTAATGAGTCATTGGCAGATCATGAGAAAATAAAACGTTTCAGATTAGTCCCTGACGAATGGGACATTAGTACCGGTGAACTATCACAGACACTTAAACTGAAGCGTAAAGTCGTCTATCAGAAATACGACAGCCTCTGCCGCGAAATCTATTATCAGACAAAGTAATAATTAAGCTGATTAATAGTGCATGTGGAAATATATTAGGAAGTATCTTCCTCTTGCAATAGCCGCTGTCATTTTCATGGCAGGCGAGGTGTTTGTGGATTTGACACAGCCGAAGTTGATGAGCGCCATCGTCGATGACGGTGTGCTCGGTGTCAACAATGGGGGTGTGGGCAATATGCAGCTCATCCTGAAATATGGACTTCGGATGGTGATTTTGGTGCTTATCGGCTGTGTGTGTGGTGCATCAAACAGTATCTGTGTTAACATTTCCAGTCAAAACGTAGGAAACAGCATCCGCAAAGACGCTTTCAAACGCATAATGGGATTGTCGTTCCAGCAGACTGATGAGTTTACGACAGGGTCACTTGTCACTCGTGTCACCAACGACATCACTCAGACTGAGAGAATGGTTGCACAGTTTATCAGAGGATTGATAAGGACCGGACTGCTCACTTTCGGCAGTTTGTATTTCCTGTTCAGCCTTAATCCGAAATACAGTTTGATAGTGTTGTGCACATTGCCTTTCGTTATTGGTTTCATGATAATCTGTCTGAGAAAGGCTGGGCCGCTGTTCACAAAATTGCAGGCACAGTTGGATAACGTGAACCAGATAATGCAGGAGGATATTACTGGCATCCGTATCATAAAGGCTTGTGTGCGTGAACTTTATGAAAAGACCCGTTTTGGAAAGGCAAACGAGGAACTGATTGGTACCCAGTTGAGCGTTCTGATATTGTTATCATATATGTTTCCGGTGATGTTCATTTTTATGAACATAGCTGTTGTGGTAATTCTGTATGTGGGTTCTTTTGATGTGGCTTCGGGCGTTTCGTCACCAGGCAACATCATGGCTGCAATCACATATACCACGCAATTGCTGTACGGAATACTTATGCTCCTGATGTTGTTTCAGACTATTACAAGAGGTATGGCATCATGGAAGCGTATCAAAGAAGTCCTTAACACAACGACAGCACTGCCCGACGGCACTGCCACCGATACCAGTCTTGCCAAGGGGCGTCTCGATTTCAACAATGTGTCTTTCGTTTATCCGGGGACTGAGTCACCAATCCTTAAGAATATAAATCTTACTGTCAACCCGGGCGAAACAGTTGCAATAGTCGGTTCTACTGGCTGCGGCAAATCCACGTTGGTTAACTTGATTCCGCGTTTTTATGATGTCACTGAAGGCGAGGTGCTGATTGACGGTATAAATGTTTGTGATTACACTCAGGAATCTCTTCGTGAGAAAGTGGCCATAGCTCTTCAGAAGAGTGAACTTTTCAACAAGACTATTCATGAGAATATCAGATGGGGCGAGCCGCAGGCTACCGAGGAGGAGATAATGAAAGCTGCCGAAATAGCACAGGCTGCGGATTTTATAGAACAGATGCCTGACAAATATATGACGATGGTCAATGCGCAGGGTACAAATCTTAGCGGTGGCCAGCGTCAAAGAATAGCTATTGCAAGAGCGGTTCTCAAGTATGCCAATATTCTCATCTTTGATGACGCCACCAGTGCCCTTGACCTGAAAACAGAAGCTAATTTTTATAAGGCTCTCAACAAGGAAAAGCCTGACGTGACGAAAATCATCGTCGCACAGAAAATTGCATCAGTGAAAAATGCTGACCGTATAATAGTGATGGAGCATGGCACCATCGCTGACACAGGAACTCATGCTGAACTGTTGAAAAAATGTTCCATCTATCAGGACATTTACGAATCACAGATGGGGAAAGGAGTTGATGAATAATGGCTGGCAATAATACCAAATACTCTCAAATGGAACTTGGACGCAGAGGTGGCGCGGGACGTTTTGCCGAAATAGAAAAAGCTGAAAACGCTGGAGCAACCCTGAAGAGGCTTATGGAGTATCTTGCCACAGAAAAAATGCTGTTATTCTGGATGTTATTCACAGTTATCTTAAGTACTGCTTTAGGTATAATTGCACCAAGTCTCCAGAGTAATGCAATCGATATCATTTCCGGAACTCGTGAAGGAAATCTCATAGTCATCCTCATTGTAATGCTGGTGACTTACTTGTTCAACGGCATCGGGAATCTTTTCCAAAGCCGCCTTAGCGCTTATCTCAGCCAACGTATAGTAAGAAAAATGAGAGGCAAACTGTTCAACCATATCATTGATTTGCCTATTGGATTTATCGACAGCCATTCGCACGGTGACCTGATGAGTCGTATGTCGAATGATATAGAAAATGTGTCAAATACCGTTTCTCAGTCGATAGTGTCTCTGTTCTCAGGTGTTCTGACTATAATCGGCACTGTTGTCATAATGCTCATATACTGTTGGCAGTTGGCACTGCTGAGTTTTACCACTGTGATTTTCACGCTGTTAGCAACTAAGCTGATGTCGGGTAAAATAAGGGAATATTCCCGTCTGAAACAGACAAACCTCGGTGCCCTTAACGGTATAGTTGAGGAAACTGTGACTGGATATAAGACCATTGTGGCTTATAACTATCAGAAAACAACCATCGAGGATTTCAACAAATCATCCGATTTGCTGACCAAATCGGGTATCAAGGCTGACACTCTTGCCGGTATCATGGGTCCTGTGATGAACAGCATAGGAAATATCGGATTTGTGATTATTGCGGCGTTCGGCGGATATTTTGCAATTAACGGATTGATTTCAATCGGTGTCATCTCAGCATTTATCGTTTACGCTAAGCAGTTCAGCCGTCCTATAAACGAACTTGCCCAGATATACGGCAGTCTGCAAACCGCCATAGCTGGTGCGGAACGTGTGTTCAGGATATTGGATGAACCTAAGGAAAATCTTTCCGGTACCACACATATAGGTGATGTTGTGGGTGATGTGAAATTTGAAAATGTTAATTTCTCATATACTCCTGACAAACAGATAATTTATGATTTTAATTTAAGTATTGCTTCTGGTAAGAAAATAGCTCTTGTTGGCTCGACAGGTTGCGGAAAGACTACGATAGTTAATCTGCTGATGCGTTTTTATGACCCTGACAGCGGACGTATAAGCATTGACGGTAAGGAAATCCACGATATTCCGTTGAAGGAACTTCGTCGCAAAATGGCTATAGTATTGCAGGAAACTGTGCTTTTCGCTGATACTATCTACAATAATCTGAAGTATGGTCGTGAGGACGCAACCCGGGAAGAAATCGATGCTGCAATAAAGGCAAGTCACTGCGATGAAATGATAGCAGCTCTTCCTGACGGCATTGACACTGTTCTGAGTCCTTCGGGCAGCAATATCAGTCAGGGACAGCGTCAGCTGCTTGCCATTGCACGAGCATTTGTTGCTAATCCAAGGATTCTCATTCTTGATGAGGCTACATCAAGTGTTGACACCCTCACTGAAAAGAACATTCAGGATGCAATGACGGAAATCATGAAAAACCGCACGAGCATTATAATCGCACATCGCCTGTCAACTATACGAGATGCTGATTTGATAGTTGTTATGGATAAGGGCAGAATAGTCGAAAGTGGCAGTCATGATGCATTGCTTGCTGCAAAGGGCAGATATTATGAATTATATATGACACAATATGCTGGATATGAAATATAATTCCGTTTTTTTTACTACTTTTGCAAAAAATTTCTGAAACTGAATGACAACTCTTTTTATACTTGTCATCTTTACAATAGGTGTTTCGTTCCTGTGTTCTTTATTGGAATCGACATTGCTTTCAACTCCCATCTCATATCTGACAATGAAGGAGGATGAAGGGGACAAGAGTGCCATAAAACTTAAAAAGTTTAAACTGAATATTGACAGGCCTTTGTCCTCTATACTGATTCTTAACACTATAGTCAATACTATGGGTGCTGTTGCAATTGGTGGAGAGGTGGGCAATCTGTATGGTAATAAAGCTGTAGGCATCACTTCAGCTATTATTACGTTCTTGATACTTGTCTTTTCGGAAATCATTCCGAAGACGATTGGTGCGAACTATTGGCGCAGTTTGACCCGATTTGCTGCGAATACAATCAATTTAATGATATTCATTACATATCCGTTGGTTATTATAGCTGAATGGATAACTAAACTTTTTGCCAAGGAAGATTCGGAATATTCAGTTTCGCGTGAGGAGGTTTCCGCAATGGTTGATGCCGGTGAGGAAGAGGGCGTTTTTGAAGAGGATGAGAGGGAGGTGATTCAGAATATCATCCGTCTCGACGATATTTTGGCAGAAGAGATTATGACACCGCGAGTTGTAGCTGCAATGGCTTCTGAATCAATGACTTTGAAGAATTTCTTCAACAATCAGTCATTCCATCATCATTCGCGTATTCTCCTTTATAGGGAAAATGATGAGTATATTACTGGCTATGTCCTCCGTAATGAAGTCCTTGAACTTGTTGCCAAAGATCAATTCTATATGCGTCTTTCGGAAATAAAACGTGATATTTCGTCATTTTCGGAAAAGACTCCTATAAGCGATATTTGGGAAGCTCTCATGCGAAATAAGGAACATATTTGTGTGATTATCAATGAATACGGCAGTTTTCAAGGGATAGTCACGCTTGAGGACATTATCGAAACCATTGCCGGACTTGAAATAATTGATGAGGTCGATGAGGCGGCAGACATGCAGGAATATGCCAAGTCGTTGTGGAAGAAGAATTCCTATCGCAAAAACAAGCAGAACAAAAAGGAGCAGCAGACAGTATAAATTGATTATTTTTGCAATTATAGCTTTTTGAGATGAGAAACAGTAATAATAAGGAATATGCACTTGTTACAGGAGGTTCCCGCGGAATAGGCAGGGCAGTGAGTTTAAAGCTTGCATCCATGGGGTATCCTGTGATTATTAATTATAACAGCAATAAGGAAGCTGCGGAACAGACGCTTGAAGAGAT
>JAFYJP010000181.1 GCA_017538085.1 Bacteroidales bacterium
CTCAGCGAAAAATGGTCAATCGGTGCGAATTTCAAAATGATATATTCCGGTCTGGAGTCATATAATTCATTTGCGGTTGCAGTCGATGTTGCAGGGACATACAGGATTCCCGAGAAAAATTTTGACATGTCGCTGATAGTCAGAAATGGCGGCGTGGAACTGTTCTCATACGCTTCTGAGCGTTCAAGACTGCCGTTTGAGATTGACTATGCGATGTCGGTTGGATTTCAGCATCTGCCGTTCAGGTTTATGCTGTTGCTGCACGATTTGCAGAAATGGAATTTGATATATGACGATCCCACGCTTACATCGAGAACCATCGATCCGAACACAGGTGAGCCTATTGGCCGTACAGCGGCTGCAATATTTGGGGATAATCTGATACGTCACGTGACTATCGGTGGTGAATTTACAATAGCAAAGATTGTTTGTCTGAGGTTCGGATATAATTTCCAGAGACGTCAGGAACTTCGCCTTTCCACAACTCATGCAGGGCTTTCTGGATTTTCGTTCGGAATCGGACTTGACATCTATAAATTTCAGATAGGATATTCTCATGCAATATACTCCGTTGCCGGTGCAACGAATTGTTTAACTATTAAGACAAATTTGTCAGACTGGATAAAATAGAAATAAAATTTATAAAGAAATGATAAACAACAAGTTAATTAACCCACAAAGTATAGTGGTGGTAGGTGGTTCCAATGACGTCTCAAAACCTGGCGGATTGGTTCTGAAAAACCTTTTAGAATATGGTTTGAAAGATAAATTGTATGTCGTAAATCCAAAACTTCCTGAAGTTCAGGGCATCAAAGCTTATCAGCAGGTGGAAGACCTGCCTGAGTGCGATTGTGCTGTGCTTGCAATTGCCAATAAATATTGCCTTCATGCAGTTGAAGTGCTTGCAAATCAGAAAAAGACTGGAGGTTTCATTATTTTATCGGCTGGTTTCGGAGAAGAAAGTCCTGAGGGTGCTGAGATAGAAAGAAAAATAGTTGAAACTATTGATAAGGCAGGCGGAAGTCTTATCGGCCCGAACTGCATAGGATATATGAATGTTAATTATCCGGGCGTTTTCGTGGCACCTATACCAACACTTGGTCCTGATGGAGCCGATTTCATTTCCGGCTCAGGTTCAACGGCTCTGTTCGTTATGGAAACTGGTATTTCCCATGGCCTCAGCTTCAACAGCATCACATCAGTAGGTAATAGTGCTCAGATTGGTGTTGAAGAGATGCTTGAATATTTGGATGAAACTTACGAAGAAGGTAAAAGCTCAAAAATTAAGCTTCTGTATATCGAAAGCATAAAGAAACCTGCAAAGCTTTTGAAGCATGCACGCAGTCTTATAAGGAAAGGTTGTTATATTGCTGCTGTCAAGGCTGGCAGCTCACCTGCAGGAAGCCGTGCTGCAACATCACATACCGGAGCCTTGGCTGGTTCCGATACCGCAGTTGACGCTTTGTTGCGTAAGGCTGGCATTGTCAGATGTTACGGCCGTGAAGACCTCGTAACAGTAGGATGTATCTTCAAAATTGGTCTCATGAAAGGCAGAAATCTC
Organism: Bacteroidales bacterium; assembly: GCA_017538085.1. Taxonomy (GTDB): domain Bacteria; phylum Bacteroidota; class Bacteroidia; order Bacteroidales; family BM520; genus RGIG7150. The sequence goes on from JAFYJP010000181.1 coordinate 1,562, forward strand.
GGTGTTGTCACACATGCTGGCGGACCTGGTGTCATGCTGACCGATGCCCTTTCAAAATATGATGTTAACGTCCCTCATATCGAGTGTCCTGAATTGCAGGCTCAGCTGCTCCCAGGCTCTTCCGTAGGAAATCCTTTCGATTATCTCGTGACAGGAAGAGTTGAGCATTTGAAAGCCATAATGGACTACTGCGAAAACAGGTTCGATAACATTGACGGTATGGCTGTCATATTCGGCAACCCAAAACTGTTTGATGTGAATCCGTATTTCGACCTTGTGTCAGACCTGATGCATACATATAAGAAACCTATTTATCCGATATTCACTTCTGTAATCAATGCAAAGGATGAAATACAGAGGTTTGTTGATAAGGGCAATGTCGTATTCTTCGACGAAGTCACATTCGGTGATGCTTTTGGAAAGGTGATGAATACTGCCGGCGCTCCTGAAATCCTGTCAGACCCATACGAGGTTGATGTCAAGAAAATCCGTGAAGTCATTGATAATGCTGAAGACGGATACATTTCACCGACTGAGGTTGGGAAACTTCTTGATGCAGCAGGTATTGTACGTGCGGGTGAGGCTGTTGTGACCAATGCCGATGACGCTGCATGTCAGGCTGCTAAGTTGGGATTCCCTGTCGTCATGAAAGTTGTTGGCCCTATCCATAAGTCGGATGTCGGCGGTGTTGTCCTTAATGTCAAGAATGAAGCTGAAGTCAAGTCCCAGTTCGACAGAATGATAAAGATAAAGGATACGACTGCAATTCTCATTCAGCCGATGCTTTCCGGTGTCGAACTGTATGCGGGTGCAAAGTTTGAACCTAAATTCGGCCATCTGGTGTTATTTGGTCTGGGCGGCATTTTCATTGAAGTGCTGAAGGACGTCCAGTCGGGGTTAGCACCTTTGGCAAAGGAAGAAGTTGAATCTATGGTCAAGAAGCTTAAAGGTTACAAAATGCTTCAGGGCGTAAGAGGTCAGGAAGGCGTTGATATCGACAAGTTTGAGGAGGCAGTGGTACGATTGTCACTTCTCGTCGAACATGCTCCGGAAATTGTTGAGATGGATTTGAATCCTCTGCTTGGCAACAGCAAGGGCGTTGTTGACGTAGATGCAAGAATTAAAATTGATAAAGGAATAAAATAAAGTTTGATTACAAATAACAGGCAAAGTAAAGAAATAAGATATGGCAAGATTGATAGAAGAAAAAATAGTTGAGAAATGCATGAATGATTTTGGAATTCAGGATATGTCAAAGGCATCCATAAGGGAAATAGCCGCGTTGGCAGATTCTTTGCAGAAGGCTTCAGGTGTGGATTATATAAGGATGGAACTCGGCGTTCCAGGTCTGCCTGTCGCTCAGGTTGCAATAGATGCTGAAATTCAGGCGCTTAAGAATGGCATAGCAGCTATTTATCCTAACATCAACGGAATACCAGAGTTAAAACATGAGGCATCCCGTTTTATCAAGTTGTTTCTTAATGTGGATGTCAAACCTGAGAACTGTGTCCCATGTGTTGGCTCAATGCAGGGAAGCTTTGCATCGTTCATGACTTTGTCACGTTTTCAGGAAGGGAAGGATACCGTGCTTTTCATTGACCCGGGTTTTCCTGTGCATCGTCAGCAGACAAGAGTCCTTGGCATTCCGTCGGAGACTTTCGATGTTTATGACTTCAGGGGTGAAAAACTGCGTGGCAAATTGGAGGAATATTTGTCAAAAGGCAATATTGCATGTATCCTTTACTCCAATCCAAACAACCCTTCATGGGTATGTCTCACTGAAGAAGAACTGAAGATTATTGCTGAAGTCTGCAAGAAATATGGAGTTATTATTATTGAAGACCTGGCTTATTTCGGCATGGATTTCCGTCAGGATTATTCTATACCTGGCCAGCCTCCTTATCCTGCTACGGTTGCAAAATATACTGATGACTATATTTTGTTGATTTCAAGTTCCAAAGCTTTCAGCTATGCCGGTCAGAGAATGGGTATTATAGCCATTTCCGACAAGCTGGCAACAAGGAAGTCGGCAAATCTGCTCAAACATTACAATTGGGATGATTTCCATCATTGCATGATTTATGGTACCCTGTATTCATTAAGCTCCGGCACTGCTCATACCCCACAATATGGCTTTGCTGCTGCACTTAAGGCTGCAAATGACGGAAAGTACAATTTCGTGAAAGAGACCAGGGAATATGGCGAGAAGGCGCATATCATGAAGAAAATATTCCTTGACAACGGTTTCAAGCTCGTTTATGACTATGACGACGATACGCCATTGGCTGACGGCTTCTATTTCACGTTATATTATCCTGGCATGGATGGCGCATCGTTGCTGAAGAACCTGCTTTGCTATGGTATCAGTGCAATAGGATTGAGAATTACGAGAAGTGAGCATGTGGAAGGATTAAGAGCTTGTGTCTCACAGGTCAGGAGAGAGCAGTTCGAGGATTTGGAGAAGAGGGTAAAGGCTTTCCATGAGGATTTTAAAAATTAATTTTCAAAAAGACACGTTGGATTAAGATAATATTTGTATTTTCGTGAAATTTTTGAAATTACATATTATTTGGTAACATTATTAACTAAATATAATTAAGTATGGCAGAAATTAAAGGTGCTGTAGTTGTTGATGTTGAACGTTGCAAAGGCTGTGGCTTATGCATTGTGGCTTGTCCTAAGAAGGTGCTTGACCATTCGGGAGACGTCAATAGCAGAGGCTATGATTATGTTAAAATGGTAAATCCTGATGCATGCATCGGATGTACCTCATGTGCAACAGTATGTCCTGACAGTGTGATAACTGTCTATAGGGCAAAGATTTAGTGTTTAACTTTTAAAAGAATCAATAATGGGTGAATTAAGATTAATGAAAGGCAATGAGGTAATAGCAGAGGCGGCTATCAGAGCTGGCGTTGACGGCTATTTCGGTTATCCTATAACCCCTCAGTCCGAAGTTATGGAAACCCTCATGATACGTAAGCCATGGGAGGAGACCGGTATGGTTGTTCTTCAGGCTGAAAGTGAGGTTGCTTCTATAAACATGGTTTATGGTGGCGCATCATGTGGTAAAAAGGTTATGACATCTTCTTCGAGTCCTGGATACAGTTTGATGCAGGAAGGTATTTCCTATTTGGCAGGTGCAGAACTGCCTTGTGTAGTGGTAAATGTATCCCGCGGAGGCCCTGGTCTTGGTACCATCCAGCCTTCACAGGCAGATTACCTTCAGGTTACTAAAGGCGGCGGTCATGGTGACTATCATGTTATTGCCCTTGCTCCTAATTCTGTTCAGGAAATGAACGATTTTGTTGCATTGGCATTTGATTTGGCATTCAAATATCGTATTCCTGCTGTTATCCTCAGTGATGGCGCAATAGGCCAGATGATGGAAAAAGTCGAACTCAGCGATTATGTCCCTCGCAGAACTGAAGAACAAATCCGTAAGGAATGCGGTGACTGGTGCACACTTGGTAGCAACAGACACAATGTTGTCACTTCTTTGGAACTCGATTCCACCATCATGGAAGAGAGAAACGTCAAACTTCTGAAGAAATATGAAGAGATTTCAAAGAATGAAGTCAGATATGAGGAATATATGACTGAGGATGCTGAATATCTGTTTGTGGCATTTGGCTCCTGTTCACGAATCTGTAAGAAATCAATTGAAATGGCTCGTGAAAAGGGAATAAAGGTCGGTTTGTTCCGTCCTATCACTCTTTTCCCGTTCCCGACACAGCAGCTCAAAGCTCTCGGCCAGAAGATGAAAGGCATCATGTCTGTTGAAATGAATGCCGGTCAGATGGTTGATGACGTAAGACTTGCCGTTGAATGCAAGGTGCCGGTAGAATTCAAGGGCCGTAATGGTGGTATCATACCTTCACCTGATGAAGTGTTAGAGGCATTGGAAGAAAAATTGGTTCGTAAATAAAAGGAGGAAATAATCATGACAGATCAAGAATTAAAAGAAATAATGAAACCTGAAAACATAGTCTATAAGAAATCAGGTCTCCTCCGTGATAACATCATGCACTACTGCCCAGGTTGTAGTCACGGCGTTACTCATAAATTAATTGCAGAGGTTATCGAAGAACTGGGGATCAAGGAACAGACAATAGGTATATCACCTGTAGGATGCTCAGTTTTTGCATATAATTACATCGATGTCGACTGGCAGGAGGCTGCTCACGGCCGTGCTCCTGCACTTGCAACTGCAGTGAAGAGACTTCTCCCTGACAAATATGTCTTCACATATCAGGGCGACGGTGATTTGGCATCAATCGGTGCTGCTGAAATCCTTCACGCATGCAACAGAGGCGAAAATATCGTCTGCATATTCGTCAACAACGCTATCTATGGTATGACCGGTGGTCAGATGGCTCCAACAACATTGGTTGGCATGAAGACTGCCACTACACCATACGGTCGTAATGTTGACCGTAACGGTTATCCAATGAAGATAACTGAACTCATAGCTCAGTTACCTGGCACATGCTATGTGACCCGTCAGTCAGTGGAAACTCCTGCTGCCGTCCGCAAGACAAAACAGGCAATAAAGAAGGCTTTCTTGAATCAGAAAGAGAAAAAGGGAACATCCTTCATCGAAGTTGTGTCAACATGTAACTCCGGTTGGAAGATAGACCCGATAAAAGCTAACAAATGGATGCAGGAACACATGTTCAAATTCTATCCATTAGGCGATATGAAGGATTCAGTTAAGGATGATCCTGAAAGCTACAAACAATATATTGAATAATAACCGGTAATAAACAATTCAAATTATGACAGAAGAAATAATTATAGCCGGATTTGGCGGACAAGGTGTCTTGTCAATGGGTAAAATTATTGCCTATTCCGGTATTATGCAGGATTATGAGGTTTGCTGGATGCCTTCATACGGTCCAGAAATGCGTGGCGGTACAGCTAATGTCACCGTCATCGTCAGCGACAAGGCAATCAGTTCCCCAATATTACATCAGTTCGACACTGCTATCGTCCTTAACCAACCTTCAATGGATAAGTTCGAAGCTCAGGTGAAACCAGGAGGAATTTTAATATATGACCCTAACGGCATCACAAAACCTCCTACACGCAAGGACATTAAAGTTTATAAAATAGATGCTACAGAAATAGCTGCAAAGATGGGTAATGTTAAGATTTTCAATATGATAGTCTTAGGCGCTTATCTTAAGGTTCGTCCTGTGGTCTCATTGGAAAACGTAATGAAGGGTCTTGCTAAATCAATCCCTGCACGTCATCATAACCTTTTGCCACTCAATGAAGAGGCAATCAAAATAGGTGGTGACAATATCATTGAAGTCAAATAGAATGATAGGGAAGCAGAAATGAAAAATCGGTTGGATGTCTCATCCGACCGATTTTTTTTATTTGTCGTTTTCGCCAACAGCAATCTTGATATAGTTGCCTCGTTCAAAGACAAACCTGCCGGTCTTGTCCAATTTGAGATTTGTCCTGATATTCTTGGCGTTGGTTTTTCTGAATTGTGTGACATATTCTGTAATGTCGGCAATAGATTGGGGAACTCCTGGCGTCATGCTCAGATATTCATATACTATATCCTTGATTTTCTTGGTGTTAATATCTGACCAGGATTTTAAAGCGTATGTTGAGGTCTTGCCGATGGCAACAACGTCATCTGTGTTCAATATTGATGAACGCAACGATTCGTAGGTCGGATGTTTGTTGGTGGTTTCAAGGATTTTATTGTATATTTCGTCAAGTGTCATGGGAGTACCATTCTGCTTTAAAATCAATTCGATGTGTTCCGACAGTTTTGTAAGAGTGTTTCTTGGAGCTGTGATAGTGTTGTCTCCACTGACAAAGCCGAAACATGTAGAACTGACATCCTTGAGGAACCTGTGCAGTATGTCATTGTTGGAAATCTCATAGCCGGTACTGTAGTTCATGTTCGATTTGATGAGGTCAGTGATGCTCATGACTATTTCCTTTGGACGTCTTTTCTTTGAGATATTTTCAAAATATGTGTAAATCTTGTCAAGTTTCACCTTGTCAAAATATGTCTTGTTGATTGCATAATAGCATTGTGCATTGACATCAATATCTTGGATGCCGATGTAATTTTTGTCGGAAATAGATGAAAGCAGGAAGCAGCATAGTTTTGGAGTTATGTTGATTCCCTCTCTGATGTTTATTCTTTCGGCAAAAGCATTGTCGATGTGATAGTAATTAGGCATATTCTGCAAATCATCGTAAGCTCTTACGTATGTTTCCATCGGAAGATTGCATTTTTTCAGCTTTGAAATTATTTTGGCAATGATTCTTGGCAGAGCCTTGTAAATCTGTCTTGCACGTTCGCGTGTCAGACCAAACCTGTCACCTATTTCCTGATAGGAGAGTTTGTTGTATCCTTTAAAGAAATTGTAATTGTTGAGAAATATGTAATATTCCTTTTCACTTAGTGCATTTTCAAGGACCAGGAGTATGAATTTGAACAGTTCAAAACTCTTCTGTTTGTAGCTTTCCCTGAACTTTTCAGCTGTTGCCGAGTCAAGGTTGAAATTATTATGAACGTATAATTTGAATTCGTCAAATTCCTGGTCGGAAGCATTGATTTTCAGCATATCTTTTGTCAGCTGATATTTTGCGATATAGTATTGGCAAATATTTATCAATTCGTTATTGCATTTTGCCCCGCATCTTCTAAGATATGTGAAGTTGCCATGCTTGAAGTAATAATTGATGATGGCATAAAGTGTTACGAGACCTGCGTCAACGCAACCATTAATGGAGCGTACGGACAGATTGTGCATCTGCTGCAGTTCGTATATATTGAAATTTTTTAATGAATTCATCTTAGCCATTTCAAAGCATTTTTTGTTAAGTTAAAATTAATTCATATATGGATTTTAAATAAAAAATGCAAATAATTAAAATGAAGGTGTGTGTATTTTGATAATCTTACTTTCGCCGATTCCCGCACTGCTTTTTGCGAAGGCACGGATTAAATAGTCTTTGTCAGCTTCAATACCATTGATTGTGTCACGGAAAACGACATTTCCTTTGAAGTGAGAATAGTATATTGTGTCGCAGTCGGAATATGACGGTGGATTCGGATTGCTTGGATAATTCACGCAAAATCCTAACTCCGTAAGCGGCTGCGAACCGAAATCGACAATAACAGCTGAGACGATAATCCAATAATGGGAATTTTCTTCGGCTTCCAAATAGTCAACACTTGGAGGCGTTTCTGTATGCTTGCAACTGAACAGAATCAGTGCCAACAAAATAATTAAAATTTTGATTTTCATGGAATTGTTTGTTTGTTGTTTTTACATTTCTTTGTATAATTAACGTATAAATATATGGTTAAAGTATAAATCGACGTATAATTATATTTAACACTTAGGTGTTACATTCTGTTTGGGACATCAATTCCTAATAAATTCATGGCATGTTTAATGGTGTTGGCAACGAAAAATGATAACAGAAGCCTCATGTTTCTGATTTCGGGATTCTGTTCCTTAAGGATGTTGATGTCCTGATAGAAATGATTGTATTGCTTTGCGAGTTCGTATGCATAATTTGCAACGATTGCGGGATTGAAGTCTTCTGCTGCTTTGGCGATGGTTTCAGGGAAGCTGTGCAAGGTTTTCAGAATATCGAGTTCGCTTTCATTGAAATTATTGAAGGAACTTGGTACTGCAGATAAATCAGAAGGACTGAACTCCTTGTCATTGGCGGCTTTTGACAGAATGGATTGGATTCTGGCGTACGTGTATTGTATGAATGGCCCTGTGTTTCCGTTGAAATCAATTGATTCTTTCGGGTTGAAGAGCATGTTCTTTTTCGGGTCAACTTTAAGCACGAAATATTTGAGGGCAGCGAGACCAACCATTTCGGCGAGAGAGTCGGCCTGTTCGGAATCAGCCTGCACTTTCCCGAGTTCACCTATCATTTCCGCGGCAGTCTTGTGCATCTCGTCCATGAGGTCATCGGCATCAACTACTGTGCCTTCACGTGATTTCATCTTGCCAGTGGTGAGTTCGACCATCCCGTAGGAGAGATGATAAATTATGTCAGCCCAGTCATAACCGAATTTCTTGAGCGTCAGCTTTAAAACATCAAAGTGGTAAAGTTGCTCATTTCCAACCACATACACCATTCTGTCAGGTGAATATTGTTCATGGCGTGTGATGGCTGTACCTATATCTTGTGTGATATAAACGGATGTGCCGTCTTTTCTGAGCAGAATCTTTCTGTCAAGCCCCTCGGCAGTCAAATCTATCCAAATAGAGTTGTCAGGATCTTTTGTTACAATTCCTTTGTCAAGGGCATCGTACACATTTTGTTTGCCGAGAAGATAGGTTTGGGATTCGTAGAATGTCTTGTCAAATGTTATCCCAAGTCGTTGGTATGTCTTGTCGAAACCGTCATAGACCCATGAATTCATCTTTTTCCAAAGCTCTATCGTATCCTTATCTCCGGCTTCCCATTTCCGGAGCATCTGATGTGTCTCCTGTATTATTGGCGCTTTCTCTTCGGCCTCTTCTTTGCTCATTCCATGAGAGACAAGGTCTTTGACTTCCTCCTGATACTTGTTGTTGAACTCCACATAATAATCACCGATAAGATGATCGCCTTTTTTGCCGGCTGTCTCCGGAGTCTCTCCATTACCGTATTTCTGCCAGGCAATCATTGATTTGCAGATGTGAATCCCCCTGTCGTTTACGAGATTAACTTTGATGACCTCATCGCCGTTGGCTTGCAAAATGTTGGACACTGACATGCCAAGCAAGTTGTTGCGGACATGTCCGAGATGTAATGGTTTGTTGGTGTTTGGCGATGAAAATTCGATTAATATTTTCTTCCCGGTTGGGGCTTTGGCATTGCCGTATGAGGTGTCTTTTGCATTTTTGTTTATGAAATCTGCCCAGAAATCCGTCTTCAATGTGAAGTTGAGAAAACCC
>JAFYJP010000182.1 GCA_017538085.1 Bacteroidales bacterium
TAGTCAACAGCAAATACGTGAGAACACCATACGGCACTTATCTGCTCAAGGACTTTTTCTCCGAATCAATGACAACAGACTCAGGTGAAGAAGTGTCTAACAAGAAAATCAAAAGCGACCTAAAGGAAATCATTGATAATGAGGATAAAACAAATCCTCTTACCGATGACGACCTCGTGAAGACACTCAATGAAAAAGGATATAACATTGCACGGCGTACCATCGCAAAATACAGAGTCCAACTTGGAATTCCTTCAGCCCGCATGAGAAAAAGAATTTAGACCGAAGTTAGTATGAATCGGAATCCCTTGCTCACAAAAATAGTCAATGTGCTGTTCCATCCTCTGCTGTCACCACTATACGTGATGGCCATATTCTATTTTTGTGTCATAATCATCAGATATCTGATTCCTCCCGATAAAATGCTTCTCATAGCATCTTTCGTACTGATAACCGCTGTAATAATTCCTCTCATCTGCAAACTGCTGTTCAAAAAAATGAAGATATACAAGCAGTTCATTGAACAGAAAATACATATCGACTCATTCCTGTCCATCTTCATGGCAACCATTTACTTCGCCATATACAAATCATTTACAAATATCGGTGTATCTGAAATACTTTCCAAGTTCTTTATCCTCAACTCCTTGATGCTGTTGTGTTTAAGTTTGGCATCTCTCTTTACCAAAGTTGACTTTCATTCAATTGCCATAGGAGAAATGCTTGGGCTGTATATCAGGCTGCTTCACATCGGCTCCACATACAATTACTGGGTATTTCTAATCCTTCTGCTCGTAGCAGGCATTGTCGGCTGGGCTCGCATAAAGACTAACGAAGATTTTGCTTTCAAATATCACCTTGGCATCATTATCGGCGGATTGTTCTTCTTCTTCCTATACGTATAGGATTGACCGCTATTGTGATACCTGCATGCCCAACTCTCTGCACTAATGTCATCTCTGGAGCCACACAATTATTAGATTTTTGAATTATCTTTGCACACTCAATCAAAAACCGAAAAGATGAATAACACAAGAATACCAGTACTGCTTCTAACCGGATACTTGGGAAGCGGCAAAACAACACTCCTTAACAAAATACTATCAAACAAAAAAGGCATCAAATTCGCCGTAATCGTCAACGACTTGGGTGAAGTAAACATCGATGCCTCACTCATAGCCAAAGGTGGAATAGTCAGCAAAGGCAATGACAGTCTTGTAGCTCTGCAAAACGGCTGCATCTGTTGCACACTGAAAATGGATCTCGTCAACCAGATTGACGACCTCGTGAAAATGAAGCGCTTTGACTACATCGTCATAGAAGCAAGCGGCATCTGCGAACCCGCCCCTATTGCCCAAACCATCTGCTCCATGCCTGCATTAGGCCCGCAATTCACAAAAGACGGCATCGCATATCTCGACTGCATCGTATCAGTAGTGGATGCTCTCAGGCTTCAAACCGAATTCGACGGAGGCAACGACCTGCAACGCGAAAATATCGACGAGGAAGACATCGCCAACCTCATCATCCAACAAATTGAATTCTGCAACATCATCCTGCTAAACAAAGCTTCAGAGGTGAGTGCCTTCGAACGCGGCCGTATCAAGGCTATCATCCGCGCCATACAGCCTACCGCCGAAATCATAGAATGTGACTACTGCGACGTTGACCTCGACAAAATCATAAATACGAGAACTTTTGATTTCAACCGTGCAGCTACCTCCGCAGCCTGGATCCGCGAAATGGAATCGCCAGTCGAAGATGATGATGATGACGAACACGAACATCACGAACATGAACACCATGGTCACGAACACCATCATCACCATGAAGATGAGGGCGAAGCTGAAGAATATGGAATAAGCACTTTCGTATATTACAGACGCCAACCTTTCGACATTGTCAAGTTTGACACCTTCGTTACCAACAAATGGCCTGCCAACGTCATACGCTCAAAAGGACTATGCTGGTTTGCAAGCGACAACGACATGTCATACCTCTTCGAACAATCAGGAGTGAGCAAACAACTCAGTGAATGCGGTCAATGGTACGCTACAGCCCCTAAGTATGAGCTGGAACAGATGATGGAACAGGATCCTTCACTACGCCGCGATTGGGACGACAAAGTCGGCGACCGCATGATAAAACTTGTATTTATCGGTCAGCATATAGACAAAGAACAAATAACCGACGACCTCGACCGCTGTCTGTACTAATCGGAATATAAACCGGAAACTATTTCTTTCGGACCACTGAAGCACCCGAGGAGTCTATGTCTTCAACTGATGCATTCCCGGAATAAATCAGTTTGCTGGCTCCCGACACTTTACATTTTATCGTGCCGTTACAGTCAACATCAGCATGACTTGCACCCGAAATATCTGCATTCAAATCCGTAATCCGCTTTCCCTCAAGATGTGAAGCACCGCTCAACTTCAATCTCAACTGCTCGACAATACCGTCAAATCTGATGTCGGAAGCCCCTGAAACACTGAGTGATGCGTTGCCTGAATTTAACGTGCCGTCATATTTTGATGCACCGCTGAAATCCATTATCAACTTTCGAGCCTCAACATAACCATCTTGTTTACTTGCACCTGATATTTCAGCCATAATACTTTTGACGATAATGTCACTCTTCAAATAAGAAGCACCAGTTAATTTTATCGATAACTCATTAACAGATAAAGGATTACCGCATACAAACGATGATGCCCCGCTGAGCTTGATATCATTTATCCCATCTTTAAAAGGCAAATAAACCTTAATCGAAGATTTTTTGTTGCCGGAACTTTCCAAACTGATATTTTCCCGCATAGTCAATACAAGACTATTTCCCTTAATCTTATACTGGAAATATTGAATAAGAGCTTCATCAGCTTCCACATACGCCATCGAAACAGTATCGTGCATAAACACATCAATTGCTCTGCTGACATCAATTTCCGTATAATTATCATCTATCTGCAAAGTTTGTGTAACGCTATTGCCGGTTAATTTGACTTTTACAGTATATGAAGAACATGCTATTAACAATAACATTGTCAGAATAAGAACTTGAATCTTTTTCATAATCTAAAACTTGTTTTTATAATAATATGACGCAAAACTACTAATAAGGTTACATAAAATCAATATTTTTGCATTTTAAAACATCATGCAGACAGATTTAAACAAAAATAACATTTTTTACCTTGACGATTCTGCTGACCTTCTGTTGGTCAATGGTCGCATATACACTGTAGATGAACATTTTACGGTTGTTTCGCAGATGGCTGTTAAAGATGGCAGAATAGTTTATACAGGCAATAATTTCAAAAGCAAATCAAAGAAAACTATTGACCTGCAAGGCAAATGCGTTTATCCCGGATTCATTGATGGGCACTGCCATTTCGTCTATTTCGGCGAAACTCTCGTCAGATATATCAATCTCAAGGGCTGTTCATCCTTCAACGAGGTCATTGAAAGACTTCAACAGCACAATTATAACGATTCCTGCTGGATTATCGGTCAGGGCTGGGACCAAAATCTATGGACTTCGGAAAACGGCAGTCAGCCATTTCCCGACAATAAGA
>JAFYJP010000183.1 GCA_017538085.1 Bacteroidales bacterium
AAATTTCACATTCTGATAGACTTTCTTCACCTCAGCGGCATGATGATGCGGCACCCTGTTGGAGCCAATCACACCATTAGCGCAGAAACTGTCATCATCTTCTATGCCTTCAACTTTTCCGAGGTCACCGCCGACAGCCAACAATCTGTTGCCATCTTTATCAGTCACTTCAAATGACTGGTCAACCCAATCCCAAATAAAACCGCCCTGCAACTGTTGATGGCTCTCGATGGCATCCCAATAATCCTGCAGACCACCACAACTGTTGCCCATTGCATGACAGTATTCAATGAGGATGTATGGCCTTTCGTGATGATTTGCCGAATAACGTGTGATGTAGTTAACACCAGCATACATCGCACTGAAAATGTCGGAGTTCTTATCATAAAGCGCACGCTCATACTGAACCGGACGAGTGGAGTCATGCTTCTTCATCCAGTCGTATGCCTCTTCAAAGCAGACACCATTGCCGCACTCATTTCCAAGCGACCACATCACAACGCAAGCATGGTTCTTGTCGCGCTCAAACATATTTCTTTCCCTTGTAACAATCGGCTCCGTCCACTCCGGTTTCTTGGCAAGACTTCTGTCCCCATACCCTTGCGCATGCGATTCAACATTAGCCTCATCACAAACATACAGCCCATACTTGTCGCAAAGCTCGTAAAAGTAAGGATCATCAGGATAATGACAAGTTCTTACCGCATTGATATTCATCGAAAGCATCAGCTTGATGTCGTTTTCCATCGACTCGCGTGTAACCACATGACCTGTCTTGGGGTCATGTTCATGGCGATTGACACCCTTAATCAGAACCGGCTTGCCGTTGACCAGGAATTCGCCCTTCTTAACCTCAGCAGTTCTGAATCCGATTTTGTTCCCGAGAGTTTCGACCACATTGCCCTTTGCATCTTTTATTCTGATAACCAGCGTGTAAAGATATGGGTTCTCAGCCGACCAATGCTCAACTCCCCTCACAGTAATCGGGTCAAAGGAAAACGTACTCTCAGTAAAATCCTTCAGATACAAATCCTTGTTCTGCTTCAGAACAGATTTGCAGCCATCGAATATCTCAACTTCGAGAGAATAAGGCTTCTTCGGGTATTTTGTAAGTTTGTTTATCACCTTGATGTCGATTGAAAAGACACCGTTTTCATAATTGTCATCCAATCCTGCCTTAACGAAGTAATCTCCAACATTTACGAGCGGTTTGGAATAGATGAAAACATCCCTTTCGATGCCGCTGAGACGCCAGAAATCCTGACATTCAAGGTAGGAGCCGTTGCTGAAGCGATACACCTTCATCGCAAGAGTGTTCTTACCGGTTTTCACAAACGGTGTGATGTCGAAATCGGAATTGGTTTTTGCATCCTCGGTGTAGCCCGCAAAATGACCGTTAATCCACAGATAATATGCCGACTTTACCGCACCGAAATTGATGAAGACATTAGTATTTGCCCATCCTTCGGGGATATTGAAATCATGCACATAACATCCGACAGGATTGTTCTCTGAAGGCGGTGCAGGCGGCTCATTGGGACGAAATTCATTGTCGCTGTTGACATATATTGGTACACCATAACCATTGATTTCCCAGTTGGCGGGAACATCTATTTCTTTCCATGAAGAGACGTCATATCCATCGGAATAGAAGTTTTCCGGAACATCCGATGGTGACGGCACCCAATAAAACTTCCACTTCCCATTGAGACACTGGTAATACTCCGAACCTTGAAAGTCCAAATTGCTGATACCCTGCTCATTACTATAAGGAACCACATTAGTTCTGGGATACAATTTGTTGATTTCAATTACAGACAGGTCGCTCCATGCATCCGTAAGCGCCTGACCCGCTACCGATTGCAGCAGTGTTAACACGAATATGGTTGTTATTAGTCTCTTCATTGTATTTGATTTAATTTTGATTCAATTTTACCATCGCGCCTGATTCTGGCTACCCCAAAGAGTCCAGCGAAAAGTAAAATCTACCAATTGGTTATATTGGCCCTTAACCCAGAATTGCTTGGAGAGAGGACCGAATTTCCAACTCTCAGGATTGTGGTAGGAACGCACCGGTGTCAGGAAGAAAGTCGATGAAAACTTGATATCAAGTGACACCCGATACAACAGTTTGATGTTTACGCCGAAATCCCACGAGAAGTCAAAAGATGAAAACTGGTCGATATAGTCTGCAGTATAATCGATGTAATTCTGTTCAATTGTACAGAGTTTACGCAGCAGGAGGCCAATGTTTGGACCGGTAAAAGCACTAAATCTCTCGTTGAAAGTATAACTATAGTGAACAGGAATTGTTATATAATGCAGTGCCGTTTTAGCCTGATAGACCTGTCCCGGAATAGTATCATTCGGACCCGGGACCTTTCGGGAACCCTTCTGGATATATGAAATCTCTAAACCCAATGATGATTTGTCATCGAAATAAATGTCGGTAAAGACACCTGCATTCAAGCCGGGTTTCGAGAAGAATCTTGTGCCTATTGTTGATGTGGAATCCACTAATGAGCCAGTCAGATGCGATGCGCATCCGCCGATAATAAGACCGCCATTGAATCGTTGTGACATGGCGGTGAAAGCTGACAGCAAAAGTAATATACTGACAATTAGCCTATTGGATTTCATCAGACTTTATATTTATAGTTAAGTTTGGAAAGCTCCTCATTGGCTTTGACGATTTTGTTTTTCAGGTTTTCCTTGTATTCAACAAGTTTCTTCATCAGCTCGTCATCACTTTCAGCGAGGATTTGGCAGGCGAGGATTGCAGCATTAAGTGCACCGTTGATTCCCACTGTGGCAACAGGGATTCCAGGAGGCATTTGAGCAATTGCAAGCAGAGCATCCATACCCTCAAGTGTTGAATTGATTGGCACACCGATTACTGGAATCGGAGTCGAGGCGGCTATTACGCCAGGCAGATGTGCTGCCATGCCTGCACCTGCAATAATCACCTTTATTCCACGATTCCGAGCATTGGTGGCAAACTCTGCCACTGCTTCAGGAGTCCTGTGTGCCGATAAGGCATTCATCTCAAAAGGTATTTCCATTTCATCGAGAAACTTGGCTGCCTTTTCCATTATTGGAAGGTCACTCGTGCTTCCCATGATTATACTTATCTTAGGATTCATGATTGTATTTTTATTAAAAAAGCGACCCACGGAATCGCGAGTCGCTTACCTTAAAATTAATTGTATTATGAAAACTTTACATCTTGACAACTTTCTTTACAATGTTGCCTTGAGGTGCTATAATCTGAATAAAGTAGGTGCCTTTTGCAAGTCCGTCCATATCCAGTTCATAACTTGTAGCATTAACATCTTCAACAGATCTTACAATCATACCCTTCTCATTTACAACAACGAGCTTACCCATCTGTGCAGGACATTCAATAATGCATGATGTTGTTGCAGGGTTAGGATATACTGTAACATCTTC
>JAFYJP010000184.1 GCA_017538085.1 Bacteroidales bacterium
ATTGACTCTTTGGCATTAGCCGGCATTAACATAAAAGCCTATCCGGGATGTCAGGTTGTCGCCATACACAAAGGAAAAGTCATTCTGAATAAAGCATACGGAAACATGACCTACGAAAACAACGAGCCTGTCACAACTAAGACACTTTACGATGTTGCGTCAATCACCAAAATAATGGCAACCACACTCGCCATACTAAGTCTTCAGGAATACCAGAAATTTGATATAGACAAGCCATTGTCACGATACCTGCCATATCTTGATTACAGCGACAAAAAGAACATCATCATCAGAGACATCATGGCACATCAGGCAAGGTTTCCGGCATCAATTCAAGTTTTCAGCGACTTCACTGACGACAACTACAGAAAAGATAACGTAAGTGGGACCATGACAACGGAATTCTCCGTTAAAGTCGCCGACAATATGTTTGTTAAAAGGTCAGTACCTTTCCACATATACGATACCACTGCGCAATGCAAATTATTGTCGGGCAAGAAACTGCCAAAAAATCATTACGTATATAGTTGCATGGGATTCATTCTCTTGGCGAAAGGAATAGAGAATTCCATCAATATGCCGCTTAATGAATATGTTGAACAGTATTACTATTCGCCGATGGGGTTGTCACGCACAACATTCCTGCCGCTTGAGAAATTCAGCAAAAAGGAAATTGCCCCTACGGAAGATGACAAGACATTTCGCAGACAAGTCGTAAGAGGTTACGTACATGATGAGAAGGCGGCTTTGCTTGGCGGAGTAGCCGGAAATGCGGGCCTTTTCTCAAATGCCATAGGTATCGGCACGCTGATGCAGATGCTCCTGCAAGACGGATACTACGGCGGCAGACAATACATCAAGGATGTTTACATCAAGGACTTCACCACAACCCAGTTTCCAGAAATCGACAACCGTCGTGCTTTAGGTTTCGACAAGCCTCTGATTGAAGGTGGCAATAACGGTCCTGTCTGCGAAGAGGCAAGTTCAAAGAGTTTCGGTCATAGCGGTTTTACCGGATGCTTCACATGGGCAGACCCTCAAAACGAACTTGTGTATGTGTTTCTCTCCAACAGAATTTACCCTGACGTCTCCAACAACAAGATTTCAAAATACAGTTTCAGGAGCAAAATACACAGCGCCCTATATAAAATCGTCAATTCAGCAAAACCAGAATAATGATACTCAGTTCATTAAAAATATATAACTTTAAAAACATTGCTGATTTCGATGAAGAGTTTTCTCCAGGCATCAATTGCTTCACCGGTCCCAACGGGGTCGGCAAAACCAACATCCTTGATGCAATCCACTATCTGTCTTTTACAAAAAGCTACTTCAACACTCTTGACATCAAAAACATACGCCACGGTGAAGACTTTTTTGCCATCCACGGGCAATACGTCTCAGATGACACAAGCAATAAGATAAGCTGCATACAGAAACAGAACCAGAAAAAGCAGTTCCTCATCAACGACAAGGCTTATAAGCGATTTTCCGAGCACATAGGCAAGTTTCCACTGATTATGATTTCGCCATACGACCATGATCTCATCAATGACGGAAGCGATGTCCGCAGACGTTTTGCCGATATGGTCATCTCACAGTTTCAGCCTGAATATCTTGACACCCTCGTAGCCTACAACAAAGCATTGCTTCAGCGCAACAATCTGCTGAAACAATTCGATGACAGCGGACATTTCGATGAGACTATGCTTTCTATGTGGGATGAGCAATTGGAATCGCGCAGTGATTATATCTACGACGAACGAAACAGATTCTTCACCGAGATAACACCTATCTTTCAGGAATACTTCAACATAATATCAGGCTCAAAGGAAAAAGTGTCGCTTAAATATTCGTCCCAGCTTGAAAACGCCCCAATCCATGACCTTCTGATTCAATCAAGAGAGAAAGACCGAATCTTGAGATACACGACAGCAGGCATTCATAAAGATGACATATTATTGTATATCAACGATTTGCCAGTCAAAAACTATGGTTCCCAGGGTCAGCAGAAATCCTACGTTGCAGCTTTAAAACTCGCTCAGTTTGACTACATTCGCTCTCACAAGAATGTGAAGCCAATACTGCTTCTTGATGACATCTTCGACAAACTTGACGACATGCGTGTGTCCAATATCATCAAATTAGTCAGTGACGAACGTTTTGGCCAGGTTTTTATCACCGACACTAATGCCGATAGAATCAGCACTTTATTATCCAACACAAGCAAGGACGGCAAACACTTCAGGAAATGACGGATTACAGGAGAGACAAGGGTTCCTTGCGCACAGCCGACAAAGGAAAGATTTCCGCCGCTGACATTCGCAAGATGCGTGCGGCAGGCAAAGCCATTATCTACGATTCTAACACACATACAGAATCAACACGTCCTTTGGAAGATGTGATAAAAGATTTTCTGGAAGTTTACAAATTAGGGCCCAAATACACCAAAGCCAGCGTTGAAGCGGCATGGTCAAAAGTCGTAGGAGAATATATCAGCAGTCACACTGCCAAAACATATTTCGCAGACGGGATACTCACCGTCTATCTTGATTCGGCAGTTTTACGCAACGAACTGATGTTCGCACGCACCAACCTCATCAGATATCTTAACGAAGAAATCGGTAACGAAACAGTAAAAGATGTGAAAATCAGATAATCCTGATTTTCACATCTTAATATATTAGTGTTTGTAAATAACCTTATCGGAACGGACCATCACTCCGTCAACATAAACATTGATGAAATAAACACCACTGTTAACATTTACAGGTGTCCAGACAAAATTGCCATTCGTTGCAATTCTATAAACTATCTGACCAGTAATGCTGGTGACAACAAATTCCGCTGTCGGGGAGTCACTGCCTGTGACGTTTCTTTCAATCATTACAGAGGTATTGAATGGATTCGGATATGCCGGTGAGAATGTGTATTCACCATCAATACCGAGGATGCCACCATCAATCAGACCGATTTCACATGCCTCAGGTGATGACACAGAATAATCGGTTATCTTAGCGTTGCCGACCGTCATCAGAGCATACTTGCCAGGTTTAAGGGTGTTGCCCTTCATACTGTAAACAACCACAATATACTCATCGTCAGATATCCTGCGGGTCGCAACATCAAAATTGTCAAGGCTCTCCATTAAAGCAACTTCAGAATCAAATTTCAAGCTAAATGCACTTATCTCCACCGGAGATTCAATATATAACACACCATTTTCAACAGTATATACTGCTTCACCGATTATTTCATCACACATAGTCAACCCCTTGTTGAATATATAGTTAATGATGCCGACCAAGTCAAGAGCATTGATTATGCCGTCACAATTGACATCAGCATTTCTGAAATCAAATCCTGGAGGAGTATTTCCCATAATATAATTAACGAGATTAACCACATCAAGAACTGAAATCATACCGTCATTATTAGCATCACCATAAAGTTTGAATAATCCGACAAAATTGCAATCATGAGTAATGACAACATTGTATTCCTCAGATTCAGAGAGCAGTTCATCATTTTCATACCAACCTCTGAAATAATAGTGTGAAGCTGTATTCGCATTAGCAGTTAACACAGCCGTAGCGCCTGGACTATAAGTTCCCGCTCCGCTAACTGTACCGCCATTTGCAGGAGATGCAGTGACAGTTACAACAAATGTTGTCATCTCAACCTCGAAATACACATCCATATACCAGTCCCTGGTTACTGTAAACGTAATCGAACTGTTTCTGGAAAAAACTATACCTTCATCAACCCAATATTTGAAAGAATAGCCTTCTGCTGGTATAGCGGTTAATGTAATCTCTGTGCCATGGCCATAATTACCCGTTCCTATCACAGTTCCGGCAGAAGCAGGATGAATGGTTGCCATCACATCATAATAATTCAGAGTAATGCTGACAGTAAGATTATAATTCTTTTTTGCAATGAAGGAATAGAGAGTGTCAGATTCCAGCAGGGTATTACCCTCATACCAGCCATTGAAGGAATAACCTTCATTAAGACTTGTGACCAAATTGACACTATCACCATAAATATATGTTCCCGCACCGCTTACGGTACCGCCTGCAGGGTTAGGATTTGTTACATTGACATTACAATATTGCTGTACAAAATTTCCCACAAGATTCCTGTTTCTTGTCACATTAAAAGAATATGTCGCATCAGTCGATACCACTGAATCATTTTCTGTCCAATTCAAAAACAGATAATTGGTATATGGTACAGCATATACAGATATTTGAGTATTATACTCATAAACTCCGGAGCCAAAAACATGTCCGGATGTTGTTGGTGCTGCCACAACACCTATCTGATACTGATTTATATTATAGTAAACGTCAACCGTCATACTGTTATAAATGTACGTAAAGAATGGATTAGCGGTGTAATTATTGCCGTTGACCGTCCAATGGTCAAATGTATAACCATAATTTGCATGTGCAGTAAGATATGCCGGCTGTCCGTATGTGTAATATGGGAAATCTCCCGTTCCTGTCACATATCCGCCTTCAGCAGGATGGCAGGTGACCGTCACCATGTAGGAAGTAAGGTTGAAAACTGCGATTAGAGTTCTTGAACGATCGACAGTGAAAGAATAAATCGGATTCAAGGAGACAACAGTATCCGCTTCCATCCATCTTGCAAACTGATAATTGGTGTTCGGATACGCATGAACTATAGCCGTTGAACCGGAAATAAGATCACCGCCACCAACTGCCAGTCCACCTGCAGCAGGCTGCATAATGAGTTCTATATGATAAGTTATTGCATAGAAATTAGCCACCAGATGCCTGTGGCTTGTGGCTGTAAATGAATAAACTGGATTCGTTGAAACGACGGTGCCGTTCTCAGTCCAGCTGATGAAGCCACAGTTAGGGTTTGGTGTAGCAGTTAAAGTGACTATGTCGCCGAGAATATATTCACCACCACCCGTGACAGTACCGGCTGCAGCTGGCGATGCTTCTACAACGATATTATAATGAGGGATTCGGAAATTACCGGTTAATGAAACAGGACCGGTAACAACAAAAGTATATATCGGATCAGTAGAAACAACATTGTCATACTCATCTGTCCATGTGAAAAATTCATATCCGCTCTTGGCTGTTCCTATGAAGGTAGCAGTATCATTATGTGAATAAGTGCCTGAACCTGTGACTGTTCCCATTGTCTCATCATTTGAGACGGCGGTAAGCTGATACGTGTTGAATGTGAAATTGGCAACAAGTGAACGGTTTGAAGTGATATCAAATCTGTATGTTGTACTTGTTGAAACTATCTCACCATTCTCTGTCCAGTTGTTGAATGTGGAATTTGAAGCCACTGCTCTCAACGTGACCTGACTGCCATGATTATAAGGGCTCATGTTACCTCTGACAACTCCGGACAAAGGAGGGTTAACATAAGTGGTGACATAATACTTGTTGAGTTCCACATTGGAAACTGTTATCTCAAGATCTTCAGTGACGTTCTCACACAAATAGTTATGGCCTGATACCGGTTCAATTACTTCAGAATTGACCATCACCACAATATCAGATTCAGAATATGGCTCCTCCAAATCAATGCTGAAGGAGTAGTTAAACCCGTCTATGACGTATGACAGGCCATTCAGACTGGCTCCTTCGGTAGGCACCATCGTAACTGCATGTTCATTTCTGACCTTCATCATAACAGGTATTTCATATTCATTATCCACATAATATGAATTATTATTTACCGACAGTAGATATGAGTAATTGCCATTAGGCAAACCTGATGCATCAAATGCCACATTAAAGACCAATGAATGATTCTGTGTAAGATAATAATCTTGATCCGCGTTAATACCGTTTAATGTCAACCAACCAGGCATACCCTCACCAGATACGTTAATATGTAAGGCATCGATACACAAGTTGGTGATTTTGACTGGAACAGAATAGTTCGGATGAGCCGATG
This sequence comes from Bacteroidales bacterium, assembly GCA_017538085.1. GTDB lineage: Bacteria > Bacteroidota > Bacteroidia > Bacteroidales > BM520 > RGIG7150. The sequence continues at coordinate 5,956 of JAFYJP010000184.1, forward strand.
AAACGCCAACAATCATTTCCTCACAATTGATATCCATTATAGGGCCATCAAAAATCAGAGTTTTGAAACTACCACCGTTAACCCAAGGTCCGACACGATTTTCACTTGTTATTGCACGGACTTTCCATGTGTAGGTTGTATTTGCATCCAAGCCGGTTACGCGATAATGATTTCTTCCGACAACCACTATTGGCTCATTATTTCCTATCTGTACCTGATGAGCTCCCTCTCCTTCCCAACTGAGATCCGCATAATGGGTTCTTACAAGATCAACCTTCAGATTTGTTGGAGGATCCTTAACCGTAACTGTAGGGGTACCAAGATCAATTCGCAACGCACAGTTACCATGGTCGTATGTACGCGAAAGCACCATATTACCGAATGAATTTATGACAGACTGATAGATAATGCCATTAGGATCGTTATCCACAGCAATATTTACCGGTTCGTCTGACATCTGACGTATTGCGCAATAGAGCATACCGTATGTATGAGCGAAGAAATCTGAAAATTCAGGTACGTCTATTCTTACAAACTGATTTATCATATCCTCAGTGATTTCAAGGTCATACGAAGCCAATGGCTCAGAAACCACATAATTGTAAGTGAAAAGATAATTATAGACAATCAGTTTGAATTTGGTGCCTACAACGGCATTATCACCGAAAGAAATGTAAAAAGCCTTAAGATACTGGTTCGTGGAATTGGCTACTGCATAAACGTTTCCGAAAATGCCCGGCTCATCGAGCCCATAGCCTGAATATGATTCCGGGAAGAAATCCAAAGCATCCATTGCATACATGCCATTTGTTCCATACATGATACGCTCTTCATAATTATTTGAAGGGTTCTGATCATTATCATTCTCAAGAACAACTTCCATACGTACCGTGTTGGGACCGAAATTCAACAGCCCGTTCATGCTCTTCTTGACAAGCATGGCCGAAGAAGTTGAACCAGGATATAACAATCCGTGTTCTGAATCAGAACTATACTTTATACCATTGATTGTGGCTTCAAGATGATAATCTGAAACTATCGAAGTCCCGGCATTGTATGCTTTCCCCTGAAGCAGCGGAAGAGTTGAATAACCAGGAAGGTGATTTACTTGGAACAATGGAATGTATGTATAAAAAATATTCAAGTTGTAAGGCAAAGACCTCACAAATGAAATATCATACGCATATCTTTCCTCCTCTGAATTTGAGGGAATTGCCTCGGGTTCGACTTGCGAATAAAGATTATTGCACGCAAAAAACAATGATACAATAATGCATAATAATGGTAGATTTCTTCTCTTCATGTTAAATATCATTTAAATAATTTCAAAGTAAAAATAAAATGCAAAAGTAATCTAAGTTTTCGAGATAAAAAGGATTTTAACTAAAATTAATCCTATCAAAACTCAACATGTTATCTTTCAGCAATTTACGATTAGCCGACCCGTACCCGATAACATAACGCATTTCATCCTTGGGAACCTCTATCACTATCTTCTCGTCACCGTTTCTGCCGGCAAATATCTTTACAAGCCTGTCATGCCATATACGTGTCATCACCAGCTCACGGAATGACACGTGAAATGGTCCGGCTATCAGCGAAGAATGATTCATCAAACCTTCTGAAGGATGAAGCCCCATTCGCAGAATCTTCACGTTATTTGCCTCAAAAAGCTGCATAAGCTCACTGCACCATGCCACAGCCTCTTCAAGACTCAATGGGGTGTATTCCCCATCATTGTACATTCTTTCAAGAACAGTGTCTTTTATGACCAAAGTCGGATAAATCCGAGTGTTTTTAGCACCCAACTCAATGATTTTGTGTGCAGTGCGCAATGCCCCTTCACGAGTGTCACCCGGAAGTCCTATCATCATCTGCAAACCAAGTTCAAAACCATAGCCGTTAATCATTTTTGACGCTTCTTCAACGTCCTTTACGCTATGACCACGACCGACTATAGCCAAAATACGCTCATCAAGTGACTGCGCTCCAAGTTCAACAATCGACACTCTATGTTTTTTCAGATTTTCCAGTATCTCCTCATTGATGTAGTCAGGACGAGTGGAAAGTTGTATCGTGTCTATCTTTCCGGCATCAATGTACGGCTGGACAATGTCAAGATATCTGTTCTGCTCTTCAATGCTCATCCCAGTAAAACTGCCTCCAAAGAATCCGATTCTCTTCACTGCTTTTTCAGGAAAAGTTGTCAGATATCGCTCGATAGTATTTATAACTTCCTCAGGTTCAAGCGACTGCTGATGGTCGGTGATTTTATACTGATTACAATACACGCACTGGAACGGACAGGCTTTTTGCGGAATGAAAATCGGTATCGTGTAATGTGACTTCATGAAATTTATCGCATATCAATCACCATAACGTCAGGATAAAGGGCCGGCTTGAAAGTGAAGAAATTATCCGGCAACTTCTGATTCACAACAAAATCATTGATGGCGACAGAATATTTGACATCGTCTGATGTTTCTGCATAAAGATGAGTTATGGCATTGGTTTTAGTGTTAAAGTCAATTGTCAGGTTTTTGATGGTTTCGCTGCTCTTTGGAGCAAAGGAATATGTGGCGATACTGTTTTTTTCGAGTGTTTTGGTAATCGTTGCTGTTTTGACAGTATTCAAAATTGAAGCCATGTTCATTTCGTCATCAGAAGCATTGAAGACTATGACCTCGTTTACAGACTTGTTGTATGTTGAATACTCCTTACCATCGTTAAATATTACGACATCCTGAATTTCAAAGCGATATGAATCATTAGCGACATAAATCCTACCATTGAGTTCAGTTCCGTCTGGTATCATATTTGAGCCGTTGACTGTACATGTGAACTGCATATAGATATTATCAGCATTCGACAACAGGTTGGCAACACGGTTATCGGAATTCTGCGCTATGGCACCGAGTGCCATTGCCATCGTCAGGATTATGTTTAAGATACGTTTCATAGTTCACCTAATTTTTTTATTACACCTCATCCGATGACTATAAGGGACATCAGTTATTTTAATCCTTCGAGGATGACATTCAGTTCCGCTTCGTCTTGAACGTAAATCTCGCGTGGTTTGCTTCCCTGTGCAGGTCCGACTATTCCCGCCGCCTCCATCTGGTCCATTAGACGACCTGCGCGATTATATCCAAGGTTCATCCTGCGCTGGATGTTTGACGTTGAGCCGTTCTGCGAGGAGACAATCATTCTTGCGACTTCCTCAAAGAGCGGGTCGCGGTCACGAAGTTGTTCAACCGGATCCTGTCCCCCTTCACCATCACCATTATACTCCGGCAAGAATAATGCCGAACTGTATCCTTGCTGCCCCTTAATATATTCATTTATTCTTTCAACCTCGTCTGTGTCCACAAAAGCACATTGCAAACGAATCAAATCATTACCCGTTGACAACAGCATATCACCCTTTCCCACGAGTTGGTCAGCGCCACCGGCATCAAGGATAGTGCGGGAATCGATTTTCGAGACAACCCTGAAGGCAATACGTGCAGGGAAATTAGCCTTAATGGTACCGGTAATAATGTTCACCGTAGGACGTTGTGTGGCAATAACCAAATGAATACCAATAGCACGCGCAAGTTGTGCTAATCGAGTCAAAGGTGTCTCCACTTCACGGCCAGCTGTCATAATCAAATCGCCAAACTCATCTATGACAACCACTATGTAAGGCAGGAATCTGTGTCCGTTTTCAGGATTGAGCCTACGGGCAATAAATCTTGCATTGTACTCCTTGATGTTTCTCACACCTGACTTTTTAAGCAGCTCATAACGGTCATCCATTTCAATCAGCAGAGAATTAAGGGTGTTGACGACATTCTTGTTGTCTGTTATGATTGCATCGGCAACATTAGGAAGTTTCGCCAAAAAATGGCACTCAATCTTTGAATACAGGGTAAATTCAACCTTCTTAGGGTCAACCATGACGAATTTAAGCTGTGATGGATGTTTCTTATAAAGCAAGGAAGTGATTATTGCATTGAGTCCCACTGACTTACCCTGTCCTGTAGCACCTGCGACAAGAAGGTGCGGCATCTTGGCAAGGTCGGCAACGTATGTTTCATTCTGAATCGTCTTTCCGAGGGCAATAGGCAGTTCCATCGTAGATTCAATGAATTTCTTTGAGGAAAGAACCGACTTCATCGAAACAGTCTGCGGTTTGCTGTTAGGCACTTCAATGCCTATGGTTCCACGACCGGGTATCGGCGCTATGATACGAATACCGATTGCCGCAAGGTTAAGCGCTATGTCATCCTCGAGATTTTTGATTTTTGAAATTCTCACACCAGGTGCCGGAACTATCTCGTACAGAGTGATAGTCGGACCAACAGTAGCCTTGATAGACTGGATTTCAATGGAATAATTATGAAGTGTGGTTTTGATTTTCTGACGGTTCATCTCTATTTCCTCATCAGAAATCTCAGCATTGCCACTACCATAATCATTGAGCAAAGACAAAGGAGGTATTTCGTAATCAGGCAAATCAAGCGTCGGGTCATATTCTTCATCAATAGTATAATGATCTTTCAGTTTGTCTTCCGTAAACACTTCTTCCTCAGGACGCTCCACTATTATTTCATCGGATGTGCCATCTGTCTGTACCTTTTCTGTCTTTTCTACAAAGTTATCCTTAGGGTCAGAATCGTTTACTGGAACTCTCCTGACAATTTTAATCTCACCAAGTTCGTCATCACTTATATCCTCATCATTCAAATCGGAGTCGGAACCATCATTTTCGTCATCATCCATTTTATTCAGATTATCATCTTCATCAGGCAGGTTTTCATCTTTATCACTATGATAATCATCTTCCTGGCCATCATATCCTTCAGTCTGCGTATTTCCCTCATCCTCAGTGTCTTTCTTTTCAAAAATCTTGAGAACGTTGATGTTATAACGGAAATAGCCGAATATCAGACCAGCTATCAGCAATATTACAGTCAGTCCGATAGTTCCGATATATGGTTTCAGAAATTGGCATACAAGAAGTCCGAACTGGCCCGGAAGAATATTGACAAACAGGTTGGAAGTGTTATTTGACGGGAAAATCAGTGCCAGCACCACCGAGAAGAACATTGTCAGAAACAGAGCTGAAGCCAATCCGTACCTTCGTCTCAGAAGATTTTTCCGTAAGATGAATTTGATGCCATAGAGCAACAGGACAGCCAGAAAAACAAATGAACTAATGCCGAAAAGCTTCTTGAAAAACAGAATGGCAAGCACATCACCGATACGTCCCATGAAATTCTGAGTTGTTTCGTTACTGGTTATGTAATCCCATCCATGATATTCAGCCATTATGCCTGTAGTTGAAGAGCTTATGCAGCCTATCATATAGGAAATCATGGCTAATATGGCATATACTGAAAAAACAGTAATGACAATACCGAGTATAAGAATCGAAGTATTGGAACTGGAAGACTGCCGATTGTCAGTTTTCTTCTTCCTGTTTTTGCTGTTAGTTGGCTTATATTGTTGGATATCAGGCTGTTTGGGAGTTGAAGTCTTCTTTTTGTTTGGCATATATTCTATCTTGTGTAAACTGCAAATTTAATAATATATATGTGTATAAAACGAATGCAAATAGCGATTTCGTATCAACAGATTAATTAACAGGATTCTCTCAAAAGCGAAGTTACTCATAAATGCGTGCGATGGCATCCGCCACGTTTACACCGTCGATTGCCGAGGAGACTATTCCGCCAGAATATCCTGCACCTTCACCACACGGATACAGTCTCTTCATATTCACTGCCTCGTATGTCATCGGGTCACGGGTGACACGCACTGCCGAGGATGTGCGAGATTCAAGACCAACCAACTGGGCTTCATTGGTGAAAAATCCATGCATTTTCTTGCCGAACAGCGGAAAAGCTTTTCTCATACGGTCTGCTATGAAAGCCGGCAACATTTCATGAACCGGAGCACTCACAATCCCTGGTGCATACGTGCTGTTTCCTACCTTCTGCGACAATCTGCCGTTGGCAAAATCAACCATTCGTTGTGCCGGAGCGACGAGAGTCCTTGTCTTCGAATCAAAAAAACGTTGCTCCGTTTCGCGCTGGAACTCCATAGCAGAAAAAACACCAAACCGCTGATAACCAGCCAAATCCCCAGGTTCAATCTGCACTACGAGCCCGGAATTGGCATAATGTCCATTACGTTTTGAGTTCGACATGCCATTGACAACCAATTCGCCCTGTTCCGTACAAGACGGCACAATCACTCCACCGGGACACATGCAAAAAGAAAAGACACCTCTTCCATCGACCTGCTGGACAATGAAATAGGAAGCAGCGGGAAGATTGAGCTGTTTGTTCTGATTATGATACTGAATATCATTGATGATTTCCTGTGGATGTTCAAGCCTTACCCCCATGGCAAAGCCCTTAGGTTCAAGCATCTGTCCCTTTTCATATAGAAGATGATATACGTCACGTGCCGAATGCCCCGTGGCAAGCACAACTGCAACACCTTCATACCCGGTGCCTTTGTTGTCAATTATTCCTTTACAGACACCATCCCTTACAATAAAATCAACAACTCTTGAATCGAAATGATATTCACCGCCGTGGCCTACAATGGTATGACGTATATTCTCCATAATGGCAGGCAGCTTATCGGTACCGATATGCGGATGTGCATCCACAAGAATGTCCGGATTGGCACCGTGCTCCACAAAAATCTTCAGCAGCTCCCCGACATTCCCGCGTTTCGTTGAGCGTGTGAAAAGTTTCCCATCAGAAAAAGTTCCTGCTCCGCCTTCACCGAAACAATAGTTGGAATCAAGATTGACATTACTTTCACGAACAAGGCTTGCAATATCGAATTTCCGACTGTGAACATCCTTGCCCCTCTCAATAATTACCGGCTTCAGACCTTTTTCAAGCAGCCGCAATGCAGCAAAAAGTCCGGCAGGACCTGCTCCCACCACAATTACGGGCTCACTGTCTCCGACATATTTGTAATCACGAGCTGACCTTTCAGGAATATATTTGGAATCAGCTATATATACAGCTATCCGGACTTTATACATAACATTCACATGTCTGGCATCTATCGACCGCTTCAGCACCACAACATCATTGATGTCGTTTGCGTCAATTCCCAATTGTCTGGCAGCTAACGAACGATAATAGCCAATATCGTTGACCGCCTGAATCTTCACATCTATATCAATCTCTCTAATCATG